>JANLHY010000258.1 GCA_024653795.1 Candidatus Brocadiaceae bacterium
AAAATGACGGATCAATTTAACCGTGTATTGAATAACGAATCCCCGTTTTCACGAGGACAAGTATCGAACAAGGAATTTCGAATTATGAGGTTTTCTTATACTCCTTTTGTACGAATAATTCTGACGGCAAAATACCTTAAAGGTAGAGACGCATTGCTATGCGTCTCTACAAGATCAAATATTCTCATTATCCTTCGACATTCATTATTCCTTGTTCGATATTCGATATTGGAATCCTCATAAAAAGTAATAACTTTGCGTCCTTTGCGTCTTTGCGGTGGACTGAACTGTTACGAAAAACCTTAGTGACTTAGTGGCAGAAAAAAATCACCGAATGCCTAAATTATGCCATGTTCCACACTACCTCCAGGAGAAACAAAATGGTACGGCGGCCAAGGGCCTGAGCACAGGAATTGAAGTTCATGTAAACTGGACTTGAGGCCATTAAATCTGTTTTTAAACTCGTTTATAAAATCCTTATGGATAAGATAATTTAAGGACACACCCTGCAAAAAAGAACTGTGGGTGTCTCTCTTGAATTCTACACAAATATCTTCAAATTGCGCATGGCAGGCCTTTACAATTTCCTGAACCCACTCATCGCTCTCGTCCAGAGACGCATAATAGATGCGTCTCTGTTGTAAATATGACATGGCAGGGGATGCAGATGATTGGAGATCAGGGATCGGCGACTCTGTCAACTGTTCACCGACCCCAAATTCCTGTTCCACGCCGGATTCAGTAATCTCAGTATTTTGCACATATTTCTTTTCTGGTAACAGTTCACCCCCTCCCCTAACCCCTCGAACCCCTCCCACCCCTTCGGCTTCGCTCAGGACAGGCAGGGGCGGGGAATACTCATTGGTTCCTTGTATTCCTCCCCCTGTCCCCCTCACTGAGGGGGAGAATGTCCTCCCCCTCTCCCCCTCCGGAGGGGGAGAAAGGGGGAGGTTTATGTGGGGGTGAACTGTTACTTTTTTTTGAATGACGCGTATCCCCATTTCCAGTTTATCGTGCAGTCGTTCCAGGTCTGAAATAAATACAGCATAGCGATTTTTCAGGAATTCGATTACTCCTGCATCGTCTTTGAACACCGATGAATACTTCATGGGAAGAACGGCCTGTTCTTTTTGAATGGCTTCAATTACCGCTGCGTGGCGCAACACACTTTCGTTTGACACGGGTATTTGAGCCATCATTACTTCTGAAATAATAGCCGTGATTTCCCTGTATTGCACTGTGAGGACCGCGGCATTTTCAAGGCCGACCATATCCCTGATCGGTTTCTGTAATGCCCCTGTAATGCAATATACGTATAGATACATCGTGGACTCCGGTTTCAATTTACTAATTTAGATTTACGATTTACGAATCATTTTTTGAAGTCTTTATGGCAGCGGTAAAAATAGCTACCAATTCATTCGCCTCTTTTAGTAAATTCTCTAATAGTTGAAAAATAATTACTTCAACTCCTTTCGACTTAGGCAGCTTTTCGACCATCCTAAAAACCCTAAGCGCAAAGTTTTTTGTTCTGTTTTGTAGCTGAACTTTATCCATTTTCTTTTTATTGATAGTTAACTAAAATCGTACCAATTTAGTTTTTTGAAAAATCCAGGTAAATATAATAATAGAAAACAACAAGGTAGCCCCGGTAGGGGCGATCTGTTTGTAGAAAGAAACGCAAGAACAGAATGAAAGCTCCGTAGGAGCGGCCTGTTCATTCTATCCACTCAAACAAATATTTTTCATCATATCCCCGTTTACACGAGGACAAGTTTGATTTCATATTTTTTCAAAAATTTGAATGTAAATTTGCGAGTAGGTATTAGGCATAGTACAGGCCGCTCCTACGGAGCTTTTCACAATATTGAATTTTATTTCTCCTACAAACAGATTACCCCTACCGGGGCTACATTGTTTTTTTATGTTCCCCTGGATTTTTCAAAAAACTAAATTGTTACCTAAAATCTAAATTCGTAATTCGTAAGTTCCTTTCTTATTCACTCCGACTTTGTAGTTCTTCATAACGCCGGACAAAAATTATAGGGAGGCCACGGACCGGAGAATTCAAACACCAGTCCTTCATCCTTATACTTTTCCGCCAGCATATCCAAAGTATCTTTAAACATAGTAAAGGTCTGCTGTTCTACCAGAAAGGCCGTGTTCATAACCATATCAAGTGACCTGCCGTGGATACTTTTATCAGTGCAATGCAGGAACCGATAGCTATCGGCAAATTGAGATAATGTGAAATCAATGTCCTTCAAATACATTTGAAGGTCTTGCTTAAAATTTTCTTCCTTTATCTTACGCATCTTCTTTGCCAATAAATACGCCTCTCCTGGCAATAATGACGCCTGATCAATCGTTGCGGATGGTTCTTTATTTTTGCCTGAATTATTGATAAATATTGCCTTATCACAAAAAACCTTTACCGACCATTCGGTCTTATCTGCGGTATAATCCAAAAAATTTAGGATCTTTTCCTTATGAGGCATTATGGCCTTAAAGAGGCCTTCCTGGTTTTTATAAATCGTGCAAAACCTTAAAGGGACTACAGGAGTGTGTTGCCCTGTTGAAGCCATGTACGATGGGTTAAGCGAAGCGAACCCATCAATATTTTTGTTGGGTGCGCTCCGCTTCACCCAACCTACTTCTCCTTCGCTCAGGACAGGCAGGGGCGGGGAATACTCATTGTCCCCTTGTATCCCCCTCACTGAGGGGGATAAAGGGGGAGGAGGGAGGTTTAGGTGGGGGTGATCTGTTACTTTTTTTGATAGACCATGTATCTCCAATCTCCCACGCTCCTCTTCTTCCTCGCTCCCTATTGAAAAAGATGAGGAGATGGGGAGTGGTGGTGAAAGGGGGGAATTCGAGATAACATGCTGGTTCAATGCCGCATGCGTCATAACAAACTCTATCACCTCTTCATGCCTCTTCGCCCTTGGGACAAGCCACGCCACATCAGTCATATTTTTATCGAGTGTCTCCTCATTATATTCCTTTAAGGATACGTGGCTGAGTACAGCAAAAATACCTTCTTGTTCCACAGAGTAGACTTCATGCACACCGTCAATGCCTGTAATTGTATGTGGAAAGGATACTGGCGCCCTGGCAAGGCAGTATGTATAAATCCCAAGAGAAGTGTCTGACAGCATAGTATTCGCTTGATTTGTATCGGCTATTTTACTCATTATCCAGAATTTCCCTGACCTTTTTTAAAAGCGCCGTTTGAGAAAATGGTTTGGAAATAAAATGGAACCCTTCTTTAAGGACGGTTATTTTGTGAATAACACTCTCAGAATAACCGCTCATAAAGAGCGCTTTTATGTCGGTTCGTATTTTCCTTATTTCTTCATACGCCTCCCGGCCATTCTTTGTTGGCATAATCACGTCCAACAACAGAAGATTGATATTGTCTTTATTTTCTATGAATTTATTTATCGTGTCATATCCATCTACTGCTGCTATAACCTTGTAGCCTGCCTCTTCAAGGAGTGACTTTGCAAGAGTTCTGACATCTTCCTCATCCTCTGCCACCAGTATCATCTCTGTTCCACTGAGGTAAGCCGGCAGTGGTGTTGGTTTTCCTTCTTCAGCCGTTGATTTAGTAATTACGGGTAAATATATCCTGAATGTAGCGCCCTTGCCCAGTTCACTTTCAACATTTATGTAACCCCCATGTTGCTTTATAATTCCATACACAATTGATAGTCCAAGGCCTGTGCCCTTTCCCACCTCCTTGGTTGTAAAGAACGGTTGAAAAATCCTCCGTAGAGTTTCTTTATCTATGCCCATACCCGTATCTTTGACCGATATAAGCACATATTTACCAATCTCGCCGTAACCATGAACTTTTATAAACACATCGTCTAATTCAATAACTTCTGTGGTTATCGTTAAGGTTCCCCCACGAGGCATGGCGTCCCGCGCATTTGTTGCAAGGTTTATCAATACCTGCTCCATCTGACCACAATCTGCCATCACAACGCAGTCTTTCTTTGCTGGTACAATATTGAGTACAATATTTTCACCAATAAGCCTCGAAAGGAGGGTTTTTACCTCAAGCATAATCCTATTTATCGGCACGGGGTTTTGACTGCTTCCCTGTTTCCTGCTAAACGCAAGCAGTCCCTGGACTAAATGAGTAGCCCGTTCTGCGGACTTCAGAATCTTTTGAATATAAAACCGTGATAGACTGGCGTTTCCTAAATTCTTTTCCAACATATTTCCATAG
>JANLHY010000005.1 GCA_024653795.1 Candidatus Brocadiaceae bacterium
TGCAATTTATACCAGGAGTAAGGGAATAAGTCAAGCGGAAAATATGTCGCAAAGCATTGATAAGTCATAAGTTAAGTCGAACTCGACTTATGACTTAAACGAAATAACTTGACGGGTTTTCCGTTATTTTTTCCGATAAATGTTTAAGCCGATCTTTTCTTCGCGATCTGGAATAGTGACGTTTCCTTCCGTTGATGCGACAATGATGTTCTTTCCGGACGAAGAGGGTCCAAACTCCTTTGATAAATCTATCTTAATGGTAAGCATGTTTCCTTCTACTGAAAATTCTACATTTTTCATTGATGAGACCTCACTTTCTATCAGTAATATTTATGGATAAATTAAATGAAGATTTGTCATTAGGCATGACGATTTGGGAAAGATCGGCTATCTTTTGAGAGTATAAATCGTTAATCTTCTTCATGAGCGAGAGCCTGTTGTTGCGAACATTTTCATCTTCAACATTCACGAACACCCTGTCAAAAAAGGCGTGAACAGGTTTTGCGAAAACAGTACAATATGCCTCAGATGCTTCCTGGTATTTTTTATAATTAATCTGTGCTTGGATATCTGCCTCATTTTTTTTGTAAACATCCCATAACTCACGTTCTTCGGGTTCGGTAAATAGCGCTTTATTGACTGCCCCGCTGCTGCTTGCCTTTTTACCAATGTTAAATGTTCTTTCGACTACGGTAACCAGATCGGGCCACCATGTTTCCCGAGAAATATCGGACACGGCCCTTAATCGTTGTGAGAAATTATGGATATCATCAAATCCTATCCCGGCGTTCAGGACGGCATTCACCAGGTCATAACGATATCCTCTTTCAATGTTTATCTGGAACAATCTATCCTTAAAGAATTCTTTTATTTTAGGCACCAATTTATCAAGGATTACCGGGTGGTAGTGACTGTCAGTTTTCTGTTCGAACAGGGGAAGCAAATCTAATGACGTATAAAGTATCTCTTTAATATCTAACGCAAATCCATGTTCTTCTATTATCCGTATAATGCCGTAGGTATGTCGCCTCAGAGAATAAGGGTCTTGTGAGCCAGTAGGAATTAAATCCAGGGCAAAGCAACTGGATATCGTGTCAAACTTGTCGGCTAAACCCACAATAGCGCCAATCCTTGATGTGGGGATGTTATCGGTGGAATAACGGGGCATATAATGCTCAGCGATTGCAATGGCAACAGGTTTTTCTTCTCCGTCCCATTCAGCATACCCTCTTCCCATAATTCCTTGTAATGATGGGAATTCTCCTACCATTTGAGTGAGAAGGTCTGCCTTGCACAATTCTGCCGTGCGTTTCACCAGTTCAATCTCCTCGCGAGACAGCATTAATTGGGTTGATATATATTTGGAGAGTTTGATAATCCTGTTTGTTCTGTCATAGTAATTTCCCAGCTTTTCGAGGAAGGCAAGGTTTTTTAAATTTTCTACCCGTTTAATAAGCGGAGTCTTTCTATCTTCTTTCCAAAAGAATCTGGCATCGGAGAGCCGCGCCTTCAAGACACGTTCATTACCCTGAATGGCAGTATCAGCATTGCTCTCATTTCGGTTAAGTGCTGCTATAAATTTATTTAAAAGCTTTCCACCTCTTTTCTTGATGGGGAAATATCTCTGATGCTCCTTCATGGATGTTTCTATGACATCCGCAGGAATATCAAGAAAT
>JANLHY010000027.1 GCA_024653795.1 Candidatus Brocadiaceae bacterium
GCCGTCAATAATATTATTTCGACGAAGTACGGAACGCCATCCTGACAAACAATTAAAACTTTTACTCTCGAATCTTCATTCAGTTCAAAAAGCATTAGAGCAAGGAAGTATTGTTGTTTTCGAACAAACCCGCATACGCATTCGGCAACTACCAATTAAAGGAGAGGAAGAAATATAATTATGAGGGATGCCTTGAGTGTGGTAGCAGCAAGTTTGCCTGTCCCAAAGGTGCAGTTGATTTCAGCTATCCGAGGGGTGGATATGGGGTGTATTATAAATATGGGTGATAAGAAATTAGATTCTCCCTTTGGTTTTTTAGAAATTGAGGAACTACTGAAAGGTTGTGATACCTGATGTTAGGAAAAACTATCAGAATGAATGGAGGTGGTTTAAATGAGATTGCTTGATTTTATTTCTGAAAAGGAGCTTAAAGAAGCTGTGCTCTGTGAATATGAACGGAGACTCGTTTTATACAAACTCACAGATGAACGGTTCAAAAAAAAATACGAAATGAATTTCACAGAATTTGAAAAAAAGAACATAGTTAGAGAAAAAGGTTTTTCCTGGGATGTTGAAAAAGATGCAATGGAATGGGAGCATGTTATTGAAGGTATAGAATCTTTTCAGGAAAAAATAAGAAAGATAAAAGAGTCGGATGAAAGAACTTAGAGACATAATTTATGTCTTAGATGACGTTGCTAATAGATATGGACTTGTTATATCGGGTTGGTGGACTAAGCGGAATGAAAAATCAAAATAACACATTCTCTAAGATAATTGATTCAACAATAATAATTACACTTATTACCGTTTATGCATATTTTCTAGGGTGGTGTAGAATCGCAACATTTTTTAATAGCTTAGGCATCGATTTAACTTTTATCGAGTTTCCGACTGTATTTTTTTTAATAGCGTCTCAAATTACAATCATTATGCTAATTTTTATGGCCCTTGCTTTTTATCTAAGTTTTGAATTCTCAAAGGATAATACAAAACCTCCCAGTTATAGTAATTATTTCTTATTCTTGGTATTTATAAATATATTATTAATGCACACTGCGGCATTTAATATACCACGATTTGTGGATATTGCACTTGCTTTAATATGCTGGGGAATAATTTTGAAATTGTCTAAGAAGAATATAATAATTATTAACTATATTTTAAATTTTAAACATTCAACAAAACTTATCATTATTTTTATCTTAATAATTTTTTCCTTTTATCATTCGGTGACGCGAGGCAAAATTGATGCAAAATACTTTATTGAAGGCAAATTGCCTCATACTACCATTAAACTAATAACCAAAACAAAGCTACCCAAAGATTTCAGTGATAAGGAATATATTCTAATTTTGCATCATCATGATAAATATTTTCTTACGGAGAAGAACGAAGACTCTAAACCTCCCGTTGTCTATATAGTTCCTGATGACCAAGTTAAGCTTGCAATAAAAAACACAGTGAAGAAGTCTGAGGTGGGCGGGTTTGTCAAGCCATTTTTTTACTATTTTTAGATGCATTATTTGAAATTCCAGTCAGTAGGATGGGTCAAGCGGAGCAGTCCCATCAAAAATTTATTCCAAATCCATTCCCTTGCATGTATTAGGTTCGATACTTCCCCAGTCTGGCAAATACCATCCCTTTTTAACACAATGCTTAAACGAGCTGTGTGGCCATTGAACGTGAAAAAGTAACAACCACCAGGACACCGTGCTCGGCGATATTCCATTCGATTTATTAACAGTAGGTTGGGTGCAGCGTAGCGCACCCAACACATCTTAAATAAAAATGAAATAGATATTTAATATTGATGGGTTCACTTCGTTTAACCCATCTTACATACTCACCGCAAAGGCGCAAAGGATGCAAAGAAAAAAACAATAAAAATGATAAGAAACTTCTAAAAGGGAGTATCTTCTACAATAAAATCAAAAGGTTTTTCAGAAATTTTTCAGCATGTACTTTCCAAAAAATAATACTTTGTGCGCTTTGCGCCTTTGCGGTGAACTATTGTAAAATTTCTGTCAACTTCGGCACTATTTCATATAAATCCCCCACAATCCCATAATCACATGCCTTGAAGATTGGTGCGTTTGGGTCGTTGTTTATTGCGATAATCGTCTTAGCATCCCTTATCCCTGCGATATGCTGCACCTGACCTGAAATGCCGATTGCTATATAGAGTTTTGGTTTGACCTTATGTCCTGATAACCCTACCCAGTGCTCTTCAGGTAACCATTTTAGATCCGCTGCAACGGATCTTGAACAGCCCACAGCGCCGCCGAGCGCTTTTGCAAGTGATTCGACAAGCACAAGGTCTTCTTTTTTCTTAAGCCCCCTCCCTACAGAAACGATTACATCAGCCTCTTCTATTCTCAGTTCTTGTGGTGTTTTTCCCTTTATCTCCAACACCTGCACTTTCGGCTCAACTGGCTGCAACGATGTTTTAATGATTTCGCCTTTTCTGTCTTTATCTAACTTTTTTCCAAATCTTCTCGGCGGCACAGTAATTATTTGGGGGTTACGTAAAAACCTCTGGGTAGCGATAAATCTGCCGCCCAGGACAAAGCGCTTTACCATAAGCTTTTCATGTTCTAAAGAAAAATCAACGCAGTCCGTAGCACAGCCTACTCCATATTTCTGGGCAATCCTTGGGGCAACTTCCTTGCCCAGTCTGGTTTCGCCAATCAGGAGGATTTCTGGTTTGTACTGGTTTATAAGTGAGGAGATGCAATCTACAACGAGGTCTGCTTGTGGTTCGGAATCAATGGAATAGACTTTATCAGCACCGTAAGAAATATAATCTTCACTATCGCGTCCAATTGAAATTGCCGCAATATCTGATTGTAAAGAATCTGCTATCTCCATTCCCTTTGCAAGGCACTCAAAAGCCGTTTCAGTATCCTCAGAGTAAATAAAAATCATTTCTTACCTTGATGTTAAGGAATTTCAATGCCGTTATGGGAATGAAGATTTGTGTCAAACACGCCCCTTGTCCCCTCTTTATAGAGGGTACTTTTACTCTCCCCTCTAGCAAGAGGGGACGGGGGTGTGTTTCGTGTTGCAATAGCTTCTCCATTATATTTTTGCCATAAAACAAAAGTCACCACAAGGCCTAATTTAACATTAAGTAATTATGATTTTTCAGATATGATAACCCTTGCAAGTTCTTCAACATCCTTCAGGATTACCTCTTTCCGTTTCATTTCGATAGCTAGAATGCTCAAGGTTTCAACCCCAGCTTCCGGTTTTGCAGGACTTACTTCGTTTATCTTTTTCTTTGAAGCGCCCAGAATTTGCAACAATGTGGGAATCCTTGGCTCGTTAATTTCTTTGGTAACAGTTACTAAAGCGGGAAGTCTTGCTTTAACAATTTCGTACCTATTTTCTAGATTTCTTTCAACAACAACTTCGTTATCTTTTAGCTCCATTTTCCTTGCATACGTTAAGACGGGGATTCCAAGGGCTTGAGCCAACCTCGGGCCTGTCTGAAAAGAAAATTCATCAATGGATGCCTCTCCGCATAGAACAAGGTCGTACTTCATCTTCTGAATAATCTCAGCCAGGATAGTTGCAGTGCCCAGAGAATCAGTATCTGCACTGTAAATAACGGCTTCATCGGCGCCCATAGCCAGGACTTCTTTCGCTGCCTCTTTTGTACCCCCGATTAAAGCCAAAACATTTCCTCCGTATTTTTCCTTTATCCTGACGGCCTCTTCAAGTGCATTCTTATCGAAGTCGCTGATTTTTCTTGCGACTCCTTCTGTAATGGGGTGTTTGGTGGCGGTATCTACCTTTATCTGGCCCAGGTCATATATCTGTTTGAGGCACACGATAATATCCACAGTCAATACTCCGCAGTTTCTTTATCACGGGAATAACATTAAAATTTTAGACTTCGTCATGAGCAGTCAGTCGAACGATTTACGATTTCGGATTTACGATTTTTTCAGTTTTAAACCTGTTTCTGACAGATTCAGGAATCGTAAATCGTAATTCGCAAATCCAAAATTTTTCTAAAATGCCAAAAACAACAGAGACATTCCTAAATACCCTATGTTTAAGAAGAAAAATCTTTTCCAAGGATTTCCCTGCTAATGATTAGTTTCATGATATTTTGTGCGCCTTCCGCTCCCATTATGTATGAGGCTACACCCCTTAAACCCTTTTCCAATCCTGCTTCTTTTGTATAGCCATAAGCTCCATGCCATATCAATACATCCTTGATAATATCAAAGGCTACTGTTGGTGCGATAAGTTTGGCTGAAGCTACGGCTTTATTTATTTCTTTATGACTGAACCTGTTTTTCGTATACATCTGGTCAAGCATCCAGGCGGCCTTATAGACAAGCAATCTAGCGGATTCAAGTTTTGCGTAATCCTCTGCCACTTGAAACTGCATCCCCTCAAATTTTGCCAGAGGCGAACCAAAAACTCGTCTTTCTTTTAGATACTCAATTCCAGATTCTAAGGCTTTCCCGGCAGCGCCAATACACGCTGCAGCTACCAGTGGCCTTGCACAGTTAAAGCCCTCCATAGCATAGTAAAAGCCTTTATTCCAATCACCTATAAGATAATGTGACGGTATCTCCACATTTTTTATGATTATGGCGCCGGTAGATATTCCGTCTCTACCCATCTGTTTAAAGACGTTGGTAGTTATTCCCGGAACATCTTTTACCGGAAGATAACAAAGTGACATGCCTTTGTGCGCAAGTTCCGGACTTGTCTTTACAACCGTTACATAACCTCCTCCATATTTCGTGGCTTCTCTGACACCGCTTATAAAGGTTTTTGAGCCGTTTACCGCTAATTTTTCTCCCTCTTTTTTCATGGTAGTAGATATGGAAACTACATCAGAACCTCCAGACGCCTCAGTAGAAGCGATACCCAGAAAAGCCTTTCCTTTCGTAACATCAGGCAGGAGTTCTTCTTTAGCCTTTTTGCTCCCGTATCTGTTCATCAGGAATCCCCATCCGGCTTCCACCAGATAATAAACAGCAGCAGCCATGCTGATATCGGCCCTGGCAATTTCCTCAGTCGCTATTGCAGTTGTAACGAAGTCTGCTCCTGATCCGCCGTAATCCTGCGGGATAGTTATGCCAAGCAGTCCAAAAGATGCCATGTCATCCAGAACTTCTCGGGGAATCTCCCCTTTCTCGTCTATTTCATTGGCAAATGGCGCAATCTTTTTTTCGCAGAACTCTCTCACAGACTTTCTGAAAAGTTCCTGTTCTTCAGTAAATGAAAAATCCATAGTTATAATTTCCTTATTAACTTACTGTATTTCTCAAATACGGTCATCGAACTTTTCACTTTCAACTGCTTTCTTACGGATTGACCACCGAAACAACCTACGTGTCATCCTAGGAAAGGAGTCTCTCTTTTTCAAATACTTCAGCATAGCTTTTGCTACTCTCCCCAGCATAGCTGGGGGTTTAGCTTAGTAATTATGGAAAAACTATCAGTGCCCTCTGATTTTGTGGTAGCGGGAGTTTTCTCCTGCTACTGATGCATAGGGATTGACAATAAATAATCTGAACAAGTTTGTTGTCCGACACTTTGAAGATCAGGCACTGTCATGGCTAAAGCCCAATTCAGACTTCGTCGTGAGCTCAGTCGAACGATAAGACCGTTACTAACCCCCAGCCTTAAGGCTGGGGTTAGTGGGTACACGTCCTACCGGAGCTTTAGCCCTGTTGGCACAGCAACATGAAGTTGTTCATGTTATTTATTGTCAATCCCATAGCCAGGAGGAAACTTCTGACTTCAGAAAAACTATCTGTGATCTCCGTGTCTCTGTGGCTAGAAAGTCGAAAGCCTGATTTATCGAAAAGAACTTGAGATAAGGCGCTCGATTAATCGGTGTCCATCCTTTATGTGGAGGCCGGAGGCATGGGCGTTAGCCTCGGTATACGGAAGCCCAATTCCTTTTTCTATCCCCGTGCCATAGGCCGCAAAAGGGACAGATTCCGGTGTGTGAGTCCGTTTTACAATTGGAGTGTAATGGTCTGGGAGCACCAAAATACGAAGGTCTCTGAATTTGTTCTTTGCTGCAAGGATAGGCCCTATTATCTTGCTGTCTACCTGTTCAATAGCCAGTACCTTTTCGTGCACGTTACCCTCGTGTCCGGCCTCGTCAGGGGCCTCAATGTGTATCAATACGATGTCGTGGTTTTCTAATGCCTTGATGGCATATTGGCCCTTATTGGTATAATTGGTATCAAGGTATCCAGTAGCGCCCGGTACCTCTATGATGTCCCATCCAAGATAGCAGGCAATACCCTTAATCAAATCCACAGCGGTAATAACGGCGCCCGTGAGATTAAACCGTTCTTTAAAAGTGGGCATGTTGGGGCGATGTCCCTGTCCCCACAGCCAGATCATATTGGCAGGGTTTTCTTCCAGGTCTACGCGAACCTTGTTTATTTCATGATTAGACAGGAGCGCCCGTGACCGCTCCATGAGATCAACAAGGATTTCGCTTCCGTTTCCTTTGGGAAGATGTTTTCGGATTGATTGCCCCATAATATCGTGTGGCGGAAAACATTTGGCATCCATCTTCTGTGTGCCTTTGTATACCATAATGTGTCGATAGCTTTTGCCTGTGTAAAATTGGATGGTGTCATTTCTCAGTTTTTCATTGAGTAGTTTAACTAGAACATCTGCTTCGTCCGTTTTTATGTGACTAGCGCAAAAGTCCTCCAGGGTATCTTCGTCTGCAGTGATAAGGTTGCACCGAAAAGCCCAATCGTCCTTTTCGAGCTGAATACCAATACTAGCAGCTTCTAAGGGTGCACGGCCTGAATAGTATTCCTTTGGATTGTAACCTACAATGGTAAGATTGGCTACATCACTACCTGGTGGAAACCCGCCGGGGATGGTTCTAACAACACCAAGCTGGCCATTTTGTGCGAGAAAATCGAGGTTCGGGGTTCTGGCCGTTTCGACGGGGGTCCTGCCGCCGAGTTTTTCTATGGGGTAATCCGCCATTCCATCAGGAATAATGATGCAGTATTTCATGATGCCTCCTATTCTTCCACGCGTAAAAATTTTGTATGGTCTTTTATCACATCTAACCGTTTAATCTCTGTAAGTGCCTTTTGTAAATTGCCTTCCTCTGCAAGATGGGTCATCATTACGAGAGGAACGTTGCCGTTTTCCTTGGCCTTGTGCTGGATGACAGAGGCAATGCTTATCTCATAATTTCCCAGAATACCAGATATTTTTGCAAGTACGCCGGGTTTATCTACAACAGAAAATCGTAAGTAATAGCGTGTTTTGATCTGTAGAATATCGGCAATGGGGGCACGTTCACAACGTCCTGAAAAGGTCTTCATGGCATTGAACGTAATTCCTGCCCGGCCAAGCGCAACATCCACAAGGTCTGCAACCAC
>JANLHY010000033.1 GCA_024653795.1 Candidatus Brocadiaceae bacterium
ATTAGCAACTTGAGTTTTTTAATACCTCAAAAACGCCGTCACCGATGTGTCGCCAGATGTTTATATAGTAGATGTTCTAAAGTTCTTCCCATTTTGTTCTATCAATGCCAATTTCTTTAAGAATTTGATTGAGAAGATTTTCACTTATATCCCTTTTATGAGGTTTTGGGATTCTGATTTTTAATTTTTCTTTAACCATGAATTGATGTTTTGCGCCGGAGTATGGTCCAGTGAAGTCAAATTGTCGCATATAGCGAATCAAGTCTTTGCGTTTAATGGGGCAGAATTTTGGCATTAAACTATTTCCTTCACGTTTAGGTCGATTCCGTTAATTATTGGAATAGTATGACCCATTTTAATACCTAATAGAATCCATTCTTCAAGAACTTCTTTTAGTTCTTCTCGGCAAGCTTCCAGGCTGTCTGCATTTGCCCATACTCCTTGAAGGTCTTTGATTTTGCCGAAATATCCTTCATTATTAGGCAGAATTTCATAATGTGCTTTTTTCATAGCAGCATTGATATACGCTGTAAACATAAGTTATTTCCCTTTATAAAGAGGTTTAACAGTTAATTCACCGTCCCAGCCTTTAAACATATTTAGCAAAAACATTTTTCATAACCCTCGCTATAGCATGATGTCACTGAACTGATTGATGGTTGTATAAGTTATTTGGTTATAATAAGATAAAATGCCGAAGCAGGGACTTGAACCCTGACCCCGTTGCCGGGACTAGACCCTGAATCTAGCGCGTCTGCCAATTCCGCCACTTCGGCTCATACGGATTTTAAAGGATATAAATGTTCAAGTCAATGGAATTTTAATAAATTGACCTTGCATTAATGCTAACAATCTGTTACGATTTTTAAATATTTTTTAGGTTATTTGGCAATAATTCTTTGGTAAGTATAAATGGAAATCATTGCTAAGAACAGGAAAGCGTATTTCCAATATGAAATTCTCGAAAAGATCGAGGCAGGTGTTGTACTAACAGGGACAGAAGTTAAATCAGTACGAAATAGGGACGTAAGTATTAATGAAAGTTTTGCCCATCTTAATAATGGAGAAATATTTGTCTATGAAATGCACATTGGACAATATAAACAAGGAAACAGGCAAAACCATGAGCCCAAAAGGGTTAGGAAACTACTGTTACACAAAAGAGAGATCGCCAAAATAGCCGGTAAGATTAAACAAAAAGGATATACGATGATTCCTTTATCATTATATTTTAAAGAAGGTGTTGTCAAAGTGGAACTTGCCCTTGTTAGAGGAAAAACGAAAATTGACAAGCGTGAAGACATCAAAAAGCGTGACATTGACAGGGAAATCCAACGAGCCATGAGATAATTTCAGAATTATTAAATGAAAGAGGGAATATGCCTTCTGCAAGGATATTGATCGTAGAGGATGAACGGCAAACAGTTGATACATTAAGGGATATGTTTGAACAGCATGGCTATGAAACAGAAGTTGCCCTTAATAAGCAGGTGGCCTTGACCATATTACAGGAGAGATGCATGGACATTGCTATCGTAAGCACGTCGGTACAAGATTCTTCTGGTGGAGACATTTTACATGAAATTAGAAAATTAAATGCAAAAATGCCTATAATAATGATCAGTGGGCAAAAATCCAAGCGTATTGAATCCTCTTCTATTAAAGCAGGCGCAAAAATATTCCTTTTAAAACCTTTAGATTATGTGTTGGTCTTGCAAACAATCGAGAATCTATTAGAAGCACGATTCGCCACTGCTATACAAAAAAAACTAAGGCATACTCGAAAAGTAAGAAATAAATTTCATTCTCGTTATTAGCAAGATTATGGACAGTTGCAAGGTTACATTAAAAGTGCATTTTAATACTTTTATACTTGTTTTTATATGTAGTGTTTTTTTTACTGAATTTCTAGAGGCAAATGCAACTTCCCCCAACAATCTTGATAGCCGTATTCAACTTTTATTAAAAAATCCATCCCTGAAAAACGTCTCGTACGGCATTAGTGTTGTGTCCATCAAGAAAAACACACCCTTATTCAGTTACCGGGACACTGATTTATTCAGTATTGCTTCGAATATGAAACTTCTTACTACAGCCGCAGCAGTAGAATATTTAGGTCCGGATTTCGAATATAAAACGAGCGTTGAAGCACATGGTGTAATAACAACCACAGGTGAACTTGATGGGGATATCATTGTTAGAGGAAGTGGTGATCCCAACCTTTCCGGCAGATTTTATAATGGCAACATTACAGCCGTTCCAGAGTCATGGGCAAGCGCTATCAGAAGCAGAGGTATTCGTAAGATCACAGGAGATATTATTGCAGATGACAGTGTCTTTGATCGTATCTATACTAATCCTAACTGGCCGGGAAATCAATTATCTGAGTGGTATTGTGCGCCAAGCTGTGGTTTGTCCTTTAATGATAATTGTGTCGATATAACACTCATTTCCGACAAAAACCCAGGAAATCTTGTAATGCTGTTAGTAGACCCCAATACGTCATATTTTACAATTGTTAATAATTGCATTAGTACATCCAATAAGAAAGAGCATGCGTATTCGATATATCGGAAGCCCGGTACGAATCAAATATTTATCAAAGGTAAGTTTTGGATCAATGCATCTCCTGAAAAAAGTTGGGTAAATGTGCACAATCCGGCGCTTTATCTTGCAACAGTTTTTAAAGAAATCTTGGAAAAGAATGGCATTACAGTGCAGGGAAATGCCAGAGTAATTGACGAAACTGATTCTTCCAATTCAGATTTTGAAAAGATAACAGCGACCGTCTCTACGATGAAACAAACCATCCTAGTGATGAATAAAAACAGCCAGAACTTTTATGCCGAACAAATATTAAAAACATTGGGAGCACAGATTAAAGGTAGTGGTAGTTCGAGTGCAGGAATAGAGGTCTTGCATGCGTTTATGAAGAAATTGGGTTTTTCTACTGATGAATATCAAATTGAGGATGGTTCAGGTTTATCAAAAGGCAACAAACTTTCACCTGGAATAATAACAACTCTCCTGACGCACATGAACGGGCATCCATATAGAGATGTGCTGTATGATTCTTTGCCTGTATCAGGAATTGATGGAGGATTACGTCATCGAATGATTTCTTCGCGATACAAAAATAAAATACATGCAAAGACTGGATATATAGCAAAAACGTCTGCTCTTTCTGGTTATATCGACACCTTAAACGGAGATACACTTGCTTTTTCAATTATAATGAATAATTTTAAAGACCTCGGTGTCATCAGAAAAATACAGGATAACATTTGTCAAATCTTAGTGGATTGTTATAATTAAAACTTCATGAGCGAGCATATAAAAAAAGTATATTCAGTTTACGCATGGATTTACGATGCTTTTTTTGGAAAAATATTTGAACATGGAAGATATGTCGCTTTCAACATGATGAAGGTGAAACCTAACGAGACAATACTTGAAGTTGGCGTGGGAACCGGATTGTCATTATCTTTGTATCCCAAAGAGGCTCATGTAATGGGAATAGACATAAGTCAGGAAATGTTAGATAAGGCTGAGAATAAAAAACAATATTATGGATTATCCAATGTAAGTTTATACAATATGGACGCATCATCCATGACTTTTGCAAACAATACCTTTGATAAGGTTATTGCATCACATGTTATCACGGTAGTACCAGATCCACTAAAAACTTTGAACGAAATAAAAAGGGTGTGTAAACGGGATGGGGAAATATTTATATTAAATTACACAGGCTGTAACAACAAGGTTATCTCCCGATTTGAGGAATTTATTTCTCCTGTCAGAGATAAGATGGGCTTAGGGAAACACTTTGATCTGGACGAATTATTAAGAAATGCCTATCTTTCGATAGAGTATGAACGGCGAGTCAACTTC
>JANLHY010000036.1 GCA_024653795.1 Candidatus Brocadiaceae bacterium
TTCCTCACGATGGATGGATTTATCAGTACCCATTAACCAGTAATAGGCCTTCCCGCCGGGGTCTATCCGCTTATCAAAGGTCTCTTTAAAATCGTGGGCAAACTGTCGGGTTATTTTAATCCCCTTGATTTGATTGGAGGGTCGGGAGGGAATATTCACATTGAGTAAAGACCCTTTGGGTAATTTATGCTTGATGATGCGTTCTATAACTTCTCTTGCTACTTTTGCCGCTTCTGCGACATCGGCATATTTGTCCGTAATCTCGAAGGAGACCGCAATCGATGGAAATCCCATAATCGCCGCTTCTACAGCAGCGGCCACCGTTCCCGAATACAAGATATGAATCCCCACATTGGCGCCCATATTAAGACCTGAGATGACCACATCAGGTCCCTTTTTCATAATTTCAAAAGCAGCAAGTTTTACACAATCAGCCGGCGAACCATTCACACCATAACCGATAAACTCGTTGTTTAAACGCACCTCTCTGATGCGCAAAGGATGACTGAAGGTAATAGAATGCCCCACACCGCTCTGTTCAATATCAGGCGCTACAACCGTAATCTGCCCCAGGTCTTGAATTTGATGCTTCAAGGCAGCGATCCCTGGTGCATAAATGCCATCGTCATTCGTCAGCAATATCTGCATATTTTTTACCTCATATCATCGTAAAAACGTTTAATTGTTTGAATATCCACACCTGCCCAATAGGCAAGCACCACAAATTTATTAATTAGCAATTGCCTTATTACACCTTTCTTGATGAATCGTCTTGCAGAAGAGATTACGGGCATCCTTATCAGAATAACCTTCCCCTGACTCCTTCTGGCAATGGCAACTGTATTATTAATACTTCCGTCATCCACCACATTCAATTCATAATCACCCTCCTGTTTTGTAACACTCTGGAGCGTTTTTTCGATATGGGACTCTTCATTTAAAGTGGGAATGATTACAGATATCTTCATTTAAAACCACAGATCCCCGTTTTCACGAGGACAAGTTTAGCAGATTACACGGATTTGCTCACCGCAGAGAACGCCGAGACTTCGTCGTGAGCTCAGTCGAACGATCGCACAGGCTGTTAGAGGATAACAAAAAAACTATGCGGATTTTTCCCTCACCCTTTATCCCCCTCCGTGAGGGGGACAGGGGGAGGAATCCGCTTTTCTCTGCGTTCTCAGCGCCCTTTGCGGTGAACTATTACACGGATTTTGTATCAATAGTGTCGTTGCAATCCCTTTCGATACATCATTGTTTCCATTGGCAAAACAGAGGGTCAAAAAGAGTAAAGGAGGGGTCGTAGGTGCATCTTAAATATTGGACTTATAACCACCCCTCTTTCCCCTCCTTCGCAAGGAGGGGACTTCGTCGTGAGCGCTCAGTCGAACGATGAAGGGGAGGTCTTCCATAGACTATTTACCATAATAGTTATGGGCACGAAAACCGCATAAATAAAAATGAAAATTCCTATACAATAAATTTAAGGTGAAAGATAAGTTAGAAATCATTATAATAACGTAATAGAAAATATCAATATTTTTTAACGAATAAGACTTGTCCTCATGAAAATGGGGAGAAGTAATCACACAAAGACACGAAGCCGCAAAGAATAAAGAATGATGAATGAAAATGAAATTGAAATTGGGAAAATTATAGTTGAGAACAAGGTGATAATCGAGTTGAAATCCGTGGAATCCGTTAATAAAGCTCACAAGAAACAGGTTTTAACTTACTTGCGCTTGACAGGGCATACCTGGTAGGTCAGGCGTCCCCGCCTGACATTATGATGACAAGCGGGGACGCTTGTCCTACCTTGGATATTTGCTGAATTTTGGGGAAGCCTTCATGAAGGATGGAATATCAAGAATAATTAATGGGGATATACCATAAATCTTTGATAATATAGCGCATAAAATAAAAAATCTTGCAATCTTCTTTAGTTTTTGCTAGAGTTGCTCTTTACTGGGTAAAAACAATTTCCTATCATCTCATCATCATCTAGCCCCAGTTTACAAGTTATGCTTAAAATTTAGTTCTCGCCGTGCATAACCTCTTGTACGGCAACATGTTGTGCAACCCAACACATGTATTACCC
>JANLHY010000042.1 GCA_024653795.1 Candidatus Brocadiaceae bacterium
AAGGCCAACCCATGTCCACCCATTATCGTAGGTGTTGGGATAGGGGGCACATTTGATTATGCAGCCCTTTTGGCCAAAAAGTCCCTTTTGAGACCTTTGGGGACTAAACACATTGATCCTGACACTGCAAATTTGGAAAACGAGATGTTGGAAAGGATCAACAATTTGGGCATTGGCGCGCAGGGGCTGGGTGGCTGGATTACGGCCATGGCTGTCCATGTGGAACGCCATCCCTGCCACATAGCTAGTTTGCCTGTAGCCGTTAATATTGAGTGTCATGCGCATCGGGTTAAGATGGTTACTTTGGTTCCATGTTAAAGAGTCGTTTAATTTTGTAAAAAGGATACTAATTGTGTGATTAGATGGTTAAATGGCTAAGTGTTGAATAGCTAAATGGCTTAATGGTTAGATGGTTGATGGTTTGTTATGGAGAAAGAATTTTTACAATTAAACGATGTCCAGCCATATAAAACCGCACTTAAATTAAGTAACAAAGAAATTAACCAATTAGTCAAAATAACCAACACCAAGTTAGTGAAATAACCATAAAGCTATTTAACCATGTAGCCATCCATTTTATGTCAAATGTAATACATCTAAAAACATCCTTAACGGACGATGACGTTGTAAATCTCAGGATTGGAGACAAGGTTACTCTCAGTGGAATTATTTACACAGCCAGGGATGCTGCGCATAAACGGCTTGTGGAACTTATCGATGAAGGCAAGGAATTACCTTTTGATATTCGAAATCAAATTATCTATTATGTAGGTCCGAGTCCTGCGCGACCAGGCAAACCCATTGGGTCTTGTGGTCCTACCACGAGCTACCGCATGGACGTGTATACACCTAAGTTGCTGGCAAAAGGTCTGAAGGCCACCATTGGCAAGGGTAATCGCTCTGAAGCCGTTATTGAGGCGCTGAAACAGTATAAGGCAATCTATTTTGCCGCCACTGGCGGCGCAGCCGCATTGCTGGCAAGGGCTGTGAAAAAGGCGGAAATCGTGGCTTACGAAGACCTGGGTGCGGAGGCTATTATGCGGTTAGAAGTAGAAAATTTTCCTGTGGTGGTTGCCAATGATATCTATGGGAACGATTTATTCAAGGAAGGGGTCGCGAAATATAAAAGGAAATGAAATACTTATAATAACTGCCTATGAACCCAATCTCCATGAATGGGAAACAGATTGGAAAACAAGGTTGGAAAGGTTGGCAAAAAGTAAAAACCACATAATGGATAAGATGACAGTTGATGTTTTAGTTTTTAAGGAAAGTTCTGCTGTTTAATGGTTTACACAAAAATTCTTAGATCTTTTTATATTATAAAGTGATTGAAAATTAAGGTAGAAAAGGTTATAGGGCATGAAAAAAATTTTATATATTGTGTTGGACGGTTTAGGGGATGGGCATTATCCTTGTAAAGAAATCGGGAATCTTACACCTCTTGAGGCGGCAGATACACCGACTATGGATATGTTAGCACGGGAAGGGCAGACAGGGCTTATGTATACCGTAGGGAAAGGAATTGCGCCTGAATCTGACATTGCAGTTATCAGCATCCTGGGATATGATGCAATAAAGTATTACACGGGTCGCGGCCCACTCGAAGCGCTTGCCGTGGGATTGAAAATCAAAGACGGCGACCTTGCCTTCCGTGCAAACTTTGCCACACGAGGAACGGGAAGGCAAATAAGGGATCGTCGTGTCGGAAGGAATCTTTCTACCGAAGAGGCTACACAACTCTGTAAAGAAATTAATAAGAAGGTAAAATTAGACTCCATACCTGCAACATTTACATTTAAAAATACCTTAGAATATAGAGGCGTATTTGTTGTCCGTGGTGTTAAGAACAAACTTTCCGGCTATGTAACTAATACCGATCCTGCGTACACAAAACATGGTCTTTTAGGCGTTGCAAAGGAAACAGGCACTTTTGAGAATATTGTTGAATATTGTATGCCCGTACACGATTGCCCGGACATTAATGCGGCATATCGCTCTGCACTCCTCGTGAATGAGTTTACCTTGAAAAGTTGTGAGGTGCTGGATCGAACTGAAGTTAATAAAAAACGTATTAAGAAGGGAGACCTTCCAGCAAACCTTGTATTATTGAGGGACGCAGGTGATCATCTTCCTGAGCTTCCCACGATAAAAAACAAATTTAAGAAAAATTTTGGGTGTTTTGTGGAAATGCCGACAGAAGAGGGCATTGCCTTGCTGACCGGTATGAAGATAGTTCCCATACCACCGCCCACGAAAGACCTGGAAAAGGATTATACCCTGCGCGCCAATATGACCATCAAAAATATGAAAAATTATGATGGGCTTTATATCCACATTAAAGGACCAGACGTGCCCGGCCATGATGGCGACGCTATCAGGAAAAAGACCATTATTGAAGCGATTGACCGATATTATCTTACGCCTTTAATAGACAGTATAGACCTTGATAAAACCATCGTTGCGATTACAGCCGACCATTCAACTCCCTGTCGATTAAAGTCGCATTCCGACGACCCTGTCCCGTTACTGATTAGCGG
>JANLHY010000270.1 GCA_024653795.1 Candidatus Brocadiaceae bacterium
TTGCCCCATCTTTTACTAATTTATATATTGAGCGGGGACTTACCTTCAGATACTCTGCAACTTGTTTTATTGTCATGATTTCGTTCATAATTTATTTCCATTAATAGAATTTGACTATTTTTCACCTATCTTTGCATACAGTGTCTTTTCATTGCGTTTGTTATCTTAAATTATCGGCAATATGAATAAATAATTTAGTGTTAAATTAAATATTTTTGTAACAGTTTAGTTTTCTGAAAACATCAATCGTTGAAAATGCCTCTGTGACAATATGTAGCGGCAATTCTTGAATTGCCGCTACATTGCATAATAACCACATCATTACTGGAATTTTTCAAAAAACTAAACTGTTACAAATTTTTGGAATGAAAGTCCTATTGGGGGATTAACTCGATTGTATAGGAATTTTCATTTTATTTATGCGGGTTAGCGGGCGATGCATGCTGTAAAGTTGGCATCTATAGTGTGTTATGAAATCATGGCAGGAGTTGTACAGACGCATAGCAATGCGTCTCTACTGTTGGCAACCGAAGTATGCCCAAAGGGCAGAAAGCATATAGGCGGGGGTGAAGCCCCCGTATATGAGAAATACCAAATATATAGCCCCAACGGGGCGGCAGAAATTATGGAAATAATAATAAATATCTTTCACCCCTTCGGGCTTGAAAAAGGTATAATTTAATGTATAGGAATTTCAATTTTTTCCCCGATCGAAGTCGAGGACAAGTGTGATTCCCCTCTAAAAAGAGGGGATAAAGGGGTGTGTAGGTTTGCCGCAACACCCCCCCAGCCCCTCTTTTTAGAGGGGAGCTTAAAAGTCGCTGCCGAAGGCAGCTTAATTTAATTACCGGAAATTATATGATTCAAAGACGCAAAACACGGGTGGTTAATGCAGGCGGGGTATTGATCGGCGGAGATAATCCGATATCTGTCCAGACAATGACCAAGACCCACACCGAGGACATCGATGCCACCGTTCAGCAGATTAAAGAGCTGGAATCAATTGGTTGCCATATTATTCGTGTGGCAGTCCCTACAATTGTTTCAGCCAAGTGTCTTGGCGCTATTAAGAGGCAAATAAAAATCCCGCTGGTTGCCGACATACACTTTGGGCATCATCTTGCTCTGGAAGCCATTGCCCAGGGGGTCGATAAAATAAGAATTAATCCGGGAAACATGAAGGACAGGAAAAAGCTGGAAGAGGTTGTAAAAGCGGCAAAAGACAGGGGCATTCCTATTCGTATTGGTGTGAATTCAGGTTCCGTGCGCGGCGAAGGTGATGAACATGAAAAGCTAACCACGCTGATGGTAAAGACTGTTGTGCAGTATTGCGAGCATTTCGAATCGCTGGGATTTAAAGATATTGTGCTTTCACTCAAGGCGTCCGATGTTCCTTCAACATTAGACGCTTACCGATTGATAGCAACGCAGTGTGATTATCCCTTGCATTTGGGCGTTACAGCGGCAGGGCCGCCGAGTCTGGCGACAATCAAGTCTGCCATTGGCATAGGCGGGCTGCTCTCCGAGGGTATTGGCGATACCCTGCGGGTCTCTTACACGGGTGCGTCTGAATTGGAGGTGAAGGCAGGATATGATATCCTGGCGGCATTGGGACTTCACAAGCGAGAGGGCGCGGAACTCATTTCCTGTCCCACGTGTGGCCGGTGTGAAATCGATTTGGTAAATATTGTGGAACAGGTAAGACAGCGTTTGCCGGGTGACAAAAAACATCTCCAGATTGCCATTATGGGGTGTGTGGTAAATGGCCCTGGGGAAGCCCGGGAGGTCGATATTGGTATTGCAGGCGGCAAGGGTTTTGGATTCCTTTTTAAGAAGGGTGAGAAGGTGCGAAAGATACCAGAAAACCGTATGGTAGATGAGCTTTTGGAAGAAATCGCCCACATGTCGTAAAAATGAAAAATATTGTTGTCCTAGGTTCTACAGGTTCTATCGGTAAAAATACCCTCGAGGTTGCCCGGAATTTAAAGGATAAATTCCGGGTGATTGGCCTCTCGTCAAACTCGCGCTGGGAGCTTTTAGCAGAGCAGGTCGAAGAGTTCAAACCCACATACGTTGCCTTAAACGATTCTCAATTAGGTGAAAAGCTAAAACGCCGCTTTCCTGATAATCACCTGAAAATACTGACCGGAAACAAATGTCTGGAAGAGATTGTTTTAAACGAAGAGGTTGATATTGTAGTATCCGCCGTAGTTGGTGCAGTTGGCTTGCCGGCGGCTATTGCGACAATACAACAAGGGAAAACTCTTGCACTTGCCAATAAAGAATCGCTGGTTATGGCCGGGCATATCGTGATGTCATTGGCAAAGAAAAATCAGATTTTGCCCGTTGACAGTGAACATAGCGCTATATTTCAGTCTCTTCAGTCGGGTAAGCCAAGTGAAATTAAGCGCGTTATTATTACGGCGTCAGGCGGTCCTTTTTATGACTACCCCAAGGACAAGCTTTCCGATGTAAGTCCTGCGCAAGCCCTCAAACATCCCACATGGCAGATGGGGCAAAAGATTACGATAGATTCTGCCACTCTGATGAATAAAGCGCTGGAGATTATTGAGGCGAGATGGCTGTTTGATCTGAAGGTCGAACAGATAGATGTCGTGATACACCCTCAATCGATTATTCATTCGATGGTGGAGTTCTGTGACGGGTCGGTTGTTGCTCAGATGGGGATGCCGGACATGAAGGTGCCTATTCAGTATGCCTTAACATATCCGGAAAGAATGCCACTCAGTGTACAACCATTAAATTTATCAAGTATAGGAAGTCTCACATTTAAGAAACCAGATATGGAAAAATTTCCAGCTTTAAGGCTGGGTTATCAAGCTGCCAGGGAAGGTGGTACCATGGGGGCAACGCTTAATGCTGCCAATGAAGTTGCCGTGCAAGCCTTCCTGAATGGCCAGATTAAGTTTACAGAGATCGCATCCTCTGTAGAAAAGGTAATAAACAATCATCATTATATTAAAAACCCTTGCCTGGAAGATATTTTAACGGCAGATGCCTGGGCAAGACAGGAGACTAAAAAATGCCTTATGTAAACGTTTCGACTAATATCATACTGGTAATCGTGGGTATCGGATTGCTTATCTTTATTCACGAGTTGGGCCATTTCCTGGTAGCAAAAAAGATAGGAGTT
>JANLHY010000068.1 GCA_024653795.1 Candidatus Brocadiaceae bacterium
AAAAAGACATGTCGTCAATACCCACATAATCCCCTTTGACGTCCACGAATTGTTTCATTTCTTCCTGGATGATGCGTCTTTCAACCTCGATGTCATCCGGTTTAAAATTCCCCCCAAGAATGATGTCGCCCAGGATTTCTAAGCCTTTTTCGATATGTTTGTTGTGTACCTGGATTATAACGGCTGAATGTTCTGGCGAGGTGTAGGCATCGCTGTCACCGCCGATATTGTCTATGGCCTGTAGTAATTCGAAGGAATTTTTAAACTGTTTTGTCCCCCGAAAGAGCATGTGCTCAAGGAAGTGTGAAATACCGAGATGCTTTTCTTCTTCGTATCTGGAACCAACACCGATATACGCTGCCATTACCACAGAATGGATATGGGGCATTTCTATATAAATTACGCGTAGTCCGTTTGTTAATATTTCTTTGCTGTACGTGTACATTGTTTGATTTAAAAACTTAGTAAGTTAGTAAAATTCAAGTCAAAGAAAGGAGTATAGCTGTGAAAGATATTAAGACAGAGAAGGGGAAGAAAATCAATAGGAAAACACATCGTATGTTTTTTCAAAAATAACTTGTGCAATAAGAAAAATATTTCTATGATGTGATATGCTTATATCTATGTTCAGGAATTTCAATTTTGTAGAGACGCACTGCTGTGCGTCTAAAAAAGGTTGACAACGTAGAGACGCATTGCATGCGTCTCTATTTTGACTGAAAGGAATAAGATTTTAAAATGAAAGCTGTGATTCTTGCTGGAGGAAGCGGAGAAAGGCTCTGGCCATTATCCAGAAAAAATTACCCTAAACAGTTTTTGAAACTGAATGGAGATACGTCTCTTTTGCAGCAAACAACGGAAAGGGTTTTGAGTGTAGTTTCTCCGGAAGATGTCGTTATGCTAACAAACGATGTTTATAAATTTCTTGTGTTGTCAGATTTAAAATCCATCCCACGTATTGGCAATAACAATACGGTATCAAGCATCCACATAATTTTAGAACCTGTTAGCAGAAATACAGCGCCTGCCATAGCGCTGGGAGTGAAATACTGCATTGAAAAACTGCATTGTAATGAAGATGAGGTTGTGTTCTTATCTCCCTCAGACCATGTAATAAAGCCTGTTGATAGGTTTGCTGAGTATGTAAGACTCGCAGAAGAGATAGCCCAAAAGGGTTTTATTGTAACATTTGGCGTAAAACCTGATAGACCTGAAACGGGTTATGGATATATAAAATCGGGTATTCAATATCAGGCATCAAATAACCAAAATTATTATAAAGTAGAAAAATTTACGGAAAAACCAGATAGTGAAACTGCAAGACGATATATTAGTGAAGGCTGCTATTTTTGGAACTCAGGAATGTTTGCATTCAGGCTGGGAACGATAATGGAAGAGTTACATAAATATGCGCCTGAGATTATGGAAATGATTGATTTGAGTTATGAAGAAATGGTATCAAACTTCGACAGAATGCCCGGTATATCGATAGATTATGCTGTAATGGAAAAGTCGGATAAAGTGATGGTGCTGCCGTTTGATTTGTATTGGAATGATATAGGTTCATGGGATGCGCTGTACGATGTGCTGGATAAGGATGAAAACGGGAACGTAAAAAAGGGAGACGTCTTCACTATAGATACAAGGAATACCATGATCATCGGTAATAAGAGGCACATAGCGACTATCGGATTGGAGGATTGCATAGTAATTGAAACAGACGATGCCATATTAATTGCAAAAAAGGGGAAGGTACAAAAAGTAAAGGATATTGTAAGCAATTTAAAAAAAGATTCAAGACCCGAGGCAGAAGAACACGTTACCACCCATAGGCCCTGGGGAAGTTATATCATCCTTGAAACAGGATCACGATACAAAATAAAAAGAATCCTGGTAAATCCAGGTGAAAAACTAAGTATGCAGATGCATTATCACCGCTCCGAGCACTGGGTAGTTGTAAAAGGGAGTGCGAAAGTGACCATTGGTAATAAAGAGACCTTTGTCCATGAAAATGAATCCGTGTATGTGCCTAAATCAACCATGCACAGGCTCGAAAATCCCGGCAAGGTGCCGCTTGAAATAATTGAGGTACAAAATGGGGAATATACAGGCGAGGACGACATTGTAAGGTGTGATGATATTTACGGCAGAGCCAATTAAATGAGAACAGAGTATAAAAAGAAATTATAAAAGACCTTATTGCTGATACAAGCGAAACGATATACGCAGAGGCATTAAAAGCGGTTTAGATTCCTGGAATTTTGAGAGGTAGAAAAGGATCGGTTACAAGACCGATTGGAAAAAGAAGTGCTGGTTTATACAGCTACCTTATAATAGGTGCTTATCAAAAATATTTTGATATTTTTAGCAAAAAACGTAGCGCCGATCCCTTGTGGTCGGCACTTGGCGGGGGACAAACCACCCGCGCTACGCATTCCGACTCCGGCTCGTTCGGGTTAGGAAAATTGTTTCTTCAAATCTGCTATCTTACCACCCAGTTTTTTATCCGCATCAATTCGACATTAATCTGGTTATATTTCATCCTAAATTCTGGAATTGGACACAGATTGACCTGGATAAATACTAATTTTGCTGGATGCGATCCGCTTTACACAATATTACACAGGCTGACCCGAATGAGCCGGAATTCTCGGTGCAGGAGTTCATCCCCCTTTAATGCCGACCACAAGGGTCGGCGCTACATTTTTGCTTGGTTAGTATTTATTCAAGAGAATGTCTGAGTACCAAGCCTCAACCTTGCTATGATTGCGGTCGGCGTTGGTTTGAATTCCTACATAAATAATTTTCGGCGGTTCTTCCCCAAATTCCTGCATATAGTCCTGGTAATGGTTTACCTTGTAACTGAGCCATTTGCCTGCATCCTGCGCTCCGCTCTGTACGACGATCATTTTTGCTTTGGCTTCACAGGGATTTTCAAATCGTTCACCTACAGGCAGGTTATTTCCATACACGTAGATTAATATCCTGTATGAGTAGGGTAAGGAGAGAAACGTCTTGCCATATACTATACATACGGCTGCAGGATAATCATCGCCACCTTCCTCTTTCTCCCTGCTCTCCGGCAGGATGTTAGATATCTTCCAGTTCCAGCTCAAAAAGGGATATTCTTTTGGATTCAGACGTACTGGCTTGAAAAGGATCGCGCCGTTATCGTTGGCATTTACATACAGCATCTTTCTGCCTTCGATTTCCACGATCCTGGGCATAATCCTATTTTTGATCTCTCTGCAAATGCCTTTATGGGTCTTCCAGCCTATAGGCTCACCCTTGGCCAGTTCCTTTTTACTGAAATCGGTAATAGTATAAAAATCTTGAGAATACATTTTAGAAGTAACCAGACAAGAGCAAAAGAAGATGATAGTTAAGACTATATATCTCATGAAAATTCATCGCATTCAACTCGTTCCCATGCTCTGCGTGGGAACGCAACACCTGACGCTCCGCGTCTTGTTATAATTCAAACAAATCTATTTTTGCTGGTTCAATCGTCCTCGATTGAACCTAAACATTTGGCTTTTTCATGGCTGATATTTATTTAAAGAACATAGTCCGTTCAAAATATCTGGTTCAATCTGCAAGATTGAACCAGCCATGGGAACGAGAGGAGGCAAGGAGCAAGGGAGAACTCACCCCGGCCCCTCTCAAGAGGGGAATAAAGAGGATTATTTCTGTGCCTCCGTGTCTCAGTGGTTTGTTTTTTGTAGTTAGCTCTTGTATGAAAGGAGCATCAATTCCAATTCCTGCACTGACTTATTAAGCGATTCCCTCACCTGATCGAGGAAACGATAACTCTCTTCAATCTTGTCTTTCAATATTAACTGGATAATGAGGATTTGGCTGATCTTCTCGGTGAGCTTATCGGCGTTAGGCATGTTTAAACTAAAAATCTTTTCTTTGATTTCGAGCTTTTGATAAAGCAGGTCTACGGAAGGGGTCAAAGTGCCCGTAAAGTCGTCAAACAGGGCATTTTCTTTCTTCAAGTTCAGTACGTTTGCGGCTGAATCAATGACGGTAACCGTCATGGGCGCAGGCCCGCAAAGATAAAATGCGATATCAGGGCCTGGTGAGAGATATTTTCTCAGGAGCGGTCCAATAAAACCAACCTGTCCCTTCCACTGGTTTCCCTGTTCATCCGCAAGCCCTTGCTCTTTGATAATCTGCCTGTCTTCCACAGAAACGTTATAAAAACATTTCTTGTCTACATCG
>JANLHY010000075.1 GCA_024653795.1 Candidatus Brocadiaceae bacterium
AGCGGGCAACTTATATTTGATAGAAACACCGATGCGAATATCATGACCTTTAACGATAACGTTGAGGTCAAGAAGGGCAGTTCGACAGTTTTTTCTGACAAACTGGTCGTTTATCTCGACCCGGAAACGAGACAAACGAAGCAGGCCATTGCCAGTGGAAATGTGCTTGTATCGCAGGGAACAAAAATTGCCAAGGGGAGTTTTCTCACCTGGGATGTTAATACTCAAAGTGCAATCCTGGAGGATGATCACAAGGCGGAATTCGTCGAGGATGACCTGAATATTGACGCCCTGAAAATGATATTCTATAAAGATGCAAGCAAGATAGACGTTCCGAGTTCCGGCAGCTTAAACGCAAAGATTAAAGGAAAAACAGGAAAAAGGAAGCCCGCAGTTGCTAAAGACAAAGCCGAAAACAATGTGAGCGTGAAATGGGAAGGAAAAATGAATTTCCAGGAAGAGACACGAGAGGCCAGTTTTGAAAAGGGCATCGAGGTCAAAAGGGAAGGTTCCACCCTGCTTTGTGATAATCTGAATGTAACATTTAACGACCATGATTATAATTTGCAGACTCTAAAGGCTACCGAAAAAATCCATATCATCGATAAAAGAGGGAACTTGTTCAGCGAGGCCGTTGGAGACCAGGCCACCTGGGATGCAAAAAATAAAGTCACTACCTTACGAGGGCAGCCCTTTGCAATACTGAGAGAAGGAAATAAAAGGCACATTCTCGCACCTCGCGTTTTGTTTTATGAAAATGGAAATAATATACTTTGTGAAGGGAATGGGAGTTTGTACGAAAGAGGGAACGAAACCCTTTCCAAAGAAGAGAGTGGAGAAACTGATATAAAGGCCATCTGGTCTAAAAAAATGTTCTATAACGATGCGCTGAAAAAGGCTAGCTTTCATGGAGAAGCACAGGTTACGCAAGGCGGGCAAAAGTTGAATGGCGACCAGATTGATGTCTACCTGAACAATAATAAAAAAATAAATAAAATCATTGCCACAGGCAATGTCTATTTTTTTAGTGAGGACATGAATGGCAGTGAAGGATTAGGATCTCTCCTTACCTGGGATTTGATTCAAAATGTAGCCCTACTGACAGGTAACCCAAAGGCAGAATTACGAAAGGAAGGATCCAGGACTTTTTCAGAAAAGGTTTATTTTGATATGGCAGGGAAACGAGTTACATGGGAAGGCAGGCCACACTGGCAACTCATCAGCAAAGAATCAAGGAAAGACAAATAAGGTTATAAATATGAAGAAAAGGAATAAATCATGTCTTTTAAAATAATTCAAGGCGATTGCACAAAAGAATTAGACAGGTTAAATACAAACATTGACTTAACCTTCCTTGACCCGCCCTTTAATCAGGGCAAGGAATATTCAGAGCATGATGACAACCTGCCTGATGAGGTTTACTGGCAATTGATGCAGGAAGTATGCTCAAAGGTCTATAATTTAACATCACAGGGTGGAGCTATCTATTTCATGCAGCGTGAAAAGAATACTGAACATGTTTTGAGTTGTTTAAGAAAATCGGGCTGGAATTTACAGAATTTAATAATCTGGAAGAAGAAGTCATCATCGGTGCCTTGCAGCAACAAATTTGGCAAACATTATCAGATAATTGCCTTTGCAATAAAAGGAAAAAAACCGAGAGTCTTTAATCGGTTGCGCATAAATCCGCCTTTACCTGCAGGTTATAAATATGATAGAGAAAATGGTATATATGTAACAGATGTGTGGGATGACATTAGAGAACTTACATCCGGATATTTTGCAGGAGATGAGGCAATTCGTATTCCTAACGGCTCTCGTTTCCATAAGCAGCAGACACCTATTTCTTTGCTTTTGAGGATTGTTTTATCCTCTACTTCCGCAAATGATATAGTATTAGACCCATTCGCCGGCACAGGAACGACATTAGTTGTTGCTGAACAATTAAGAAGGAATTCTGTAGGTATAGAAAAAGATAAAGAAAACATAAAATGTATGGAAAAGCGACTGGCAAGTATTAGAGAGTCCGATAATATTCAAAAATTTTACAACGATTATGTTTATACAGAAAACATCACGCAAATTTGGGAATATGAAATTAAGGATATATTAAAACAAAATAAATTTAAACAACTTTCAATTCAACTATCCCCTCCCGAAGTAAAAAGATTGAGAAAATTATTACCGGAGAGAATAGTATAATTAAGCAACAAATGGAAGATGCTGGCAATGATATTTTCTCATTACCCATAAGGGATGTATATTATCTTGTCAGAGGACGAAAAAAGAACCATACAAAAATTTGTCTTGTCTATGGTAGTTTTTTTGAAACAATTAGCACAGAGAACCTGATAAGTGAATCTTTTTCACAAGTGTTAGAAGAACGATTAAAAGAGAGTGGAAAAGAAATTTCAGATGAGTTTAAGCAAACACTTTTATCCATTTTTTCTCAACAAGTAAATTTTAGCAAAGTTAGAAATGTAGAGAAGGCATCTGTAAAATTGCGTTTCAGAATTATGACTGAAGTAAAAGCAGAAGGAAATATTTTAAACCCAAAGAAAAACCCGGAAATAAAGGATGATACGCTGAATTTTGTTTTGCCGTGCCACAACGAGAAAGAAGAAAAAGAAATAGTGAATAAAGCGGAATTGGTCTTTGACCCGGGGCAATTCAACATTTTCAAAATAAAGCATCACTTTAACGGTTATTTCCTTGTTTTTCAGGTTTCGCTTTAAATGTCTCTGATTTACGACGTTTAAATTTATCTCAAATTGATAAAGCAGGAGAAAACCCGCTATTGCTAAACAGACGAGTTTATCCCTATGGGAGTATTTTTAAAAAACCAAAGTGTTATAAATATTTTTGTCCTATGAAGTACTTAAAGAGTTTACAATTTATATCAATCATTATTTCGTCTTTCATAATTTTTCCTGCAATACGATTATTTGCGGGCGAGGCGCATAAGGTCGAAATCATTGCCCACCACGGCGTGTTAGAGGACGTTCCGGAAAATACCTTTGCCGCATTCAGGAGGGCTGTTGAATTGGGTGTCGAAGGTATTGAAATCGACATCCGGCAAACAAAGGACAATCAGCTCATACTGATGTGCGATGAAACGATCGATAGAACAACTGATGGGAAGGGGCGTGTTGACCAGTTGTTATATGCTGAAATACAACAATACGACGCCGGTTCATGGCGTGGCGCTGAGTTTAGGAATGAGCAGGTACCACTCCTTTCTGACGTGCTAAAATTCTGCAAAATCAATAATCTCAAATTAATTTTGAATGTCAAGCAAACCTGCCTGGAAAAACAGGTGCTCGGCATGGTAAAGGCAAACGAAATGTCCTCACAAGTATATTTATGGGGAACTCTGAGAAATTTTAACCCTGAAGATGCCGAACTCTTTGGAAAAGAACTCGTTTATGTATCTCCGGAAGAACTGACAGAAGAAAAACTAAATCGTATCCATGAAGAAAAGAAATACGCATTCACATCTTTACTTAATAGCGACAACAGAAAGACGCTAAAAAATTGGGCCAGTATGGGGGTGGATGTTATCCTTGTGGATTATCCATGCGTCGCCATGGACGTCTTGAATATCAACCGACAAATAGTGAGCAGTAAAAAACCATTCAAAAACAGGGAGATTAATCGTCCACGGTTAGAAGCAGACAATGCTTCCTTTGTTCAAGAAAAAGTAAAAACCTTAGTGAAGACAATGGCAGACGATGACTCCGATAAGGCACGGAATGCCGCTTCGGCGATGATGGTACTGCCGCAGAGATACACGGTGTCACCTCTTTTAAAACTTCTTCAAAATAAGCGTCCGCAGGTAAAACAAAATGCCGTTTGGACGCTTGGATTTTGCGGCGATAAAAGCACAGCGGCATACCTACACTCACTCCTGAATGATAAAAATGTTGAGGTACGGAGGGAAACAGCGCTTGCTCTAAAAAGGCTGGGAGCAACACAATCAGTCCCCATCCTTATTGAAACATTAAAAACTGAAAAAGATCAGGGGGTAAAATATGATATTGCAAGGGCATTGGGAGGGCTTGGAGACCAGAGTGCGGTTTATACGCTTATTAATACGCTTATGAAAGAGAAAAACTGGTATGTCAAAAGCGCCTGCATTGAGGCAGTGGGTCATATCGGCAGCGATAAGGCTATGAACATCCTTTTCAATATCCTGATTACCGATGCCGGAGAAGATGCTGCATGGGCGCGCACAAAGGCTGCATGGGCATTATCTGCAATAGGAGAGAAATCCATTCCCCTCTTGACAAATGCCCTGAGGGATAACGAAGAAGCAACAAGACTCAGGGCGGGGTGGGCGCTAACAAAGATTGGTACCCCGGCAGTAAAGTCGTTAATAAGTTCACTGCGCGAAATTAATAAATTTACGAGGGAACGTGTGGCGCAGACCCTTGGTTGGATTGGGGACGAGAGGGCAGTTAACTCATTACTCTGGGCATTGAAGGATGAAGAACCTTCTGTCGTAAGCGCTGCGGCATGGGCGTTAGGCAGGATTGGTAATCCAGCGGCTCTTTCTGAACTTCAGTCCCTGGTGAATAACGAAAATAGCGATGTTCGGGAAAATGCGGCTGAGGCAGTTGAAAGAATCGTGGCGAATAAAGAACGGAAGGCTTAATTATTAATTTCTTAACAAAAATATTTTGACATTTTTAGCAAAAAAATGTAGCGCCGATCCCTTGTGGTCGGCATGAGCCTGCCCCGTACTTGATACGGGGGCGGGGGATAAACCAC
>JANLHY010000105.1 GCA_024653795.1 Candidatus Brocadiaceae bacterium
TAACGTACCACTCATCAAGAACATGATGGAGAAATATGTTTGCAATTACAGGACTAATCGTACCGCCTTGCGGAGACCCGCAGTCAGGAAAGTGCACGCTATCCTTATCAAGCACTCCTGCCTTTAACCACTTGCCTATAAGACGCATGATCATCCCATCATTAATTCGTAATCGAAGTATTTCTCGAATACGATTATGCGGCATGTTATCAAAAAATTTACTGATATCCGCATCTATGATAGTGCTAACTTTCTCCTTGAAACAAGCATCCCTAACACCCTTGATTGCATCATGTGCGCTACGCTTTTCCCGAAAACCATAGGAGAAATCATAAAAGTCTATCTCATATATGGAACCGAGGAGCATCGCTACCGCTTTCTGCAATATTTTGTCTTCAAAGGCTGGAATGCCGATTGGCCGTTGACTCTTGTCCTCTTTCTCTATCCAAATCCGTTTTACAAACGGAGCAATATAGCTCCCCGATTTATACCGGCGATAAAGGCATTCTAAGTTATCTTCCAAGTTGGTAGCGTAGTCCTGTGCTGTTACCTTATCTACACCTGCCACCGACTTTTTATTAGTACGGCGATAGGCTTCCCTTAGAAAGTCTGCGTCAATCAAATGATGTAGCGTTGTGAACACCCAATCAGGATGTTCTCTTGCTTGTTCTCTTAGTTGACAAAGTTTTAGTGAGACAGTTAGTGATCCCAATGTATCTCCTGTCGTTCTATTAATCAACACGTCATACCCGACTTCACCTTCCCTACAGTGGGTCCTTAAGGTAATCGTTCCCCACCTTCCCAGTTAGGAATATATCTTTTCCAACTATCGGTACTACGTTCCGCTAAGACTTCCGACTATGCTTCTCAGGCTCCTTCACTTTCGCTATCGTCCCCTGATACCTGTTCCCGGTGCTGTTTTTTTTTCGTGTTTTCCTTTCGGGCTCTTCACAACGCTCAACACTACATTGCGAAGCCTGGTACTTTGATATCCCGGTGTACTCTATATTTCCGGCTTCTTCGAGCAGGACATGTCGGATCTCCCGAGTTCCCGAGCTACCCCTGTAAGCACATGCCATGTTCGTAGACCCCGGTGGTGCCGCAAACACTTGCCTGTTACGTGTTTGGGGCTGCTGCCTTCCGACCACTAGAAGCCGTCAGCTTTCACATTTTTCAATGGTTATCCAAATGTCCACAACTATACAATATTTCGGGGCTCAGTAGACAGCCTATACTCTCGTTTCACCCTTGCTCCGCACACACTGTTACCAGTATCGCACC
>JANLHY010000107.1 GCA_024653795.1 Candidatus Brocadiaceae bacterium
ATCTACACAAAACAGAATACGTAGCGCGGGTGGTTTATCCCCCGCACAATGCCGACCACAAGGGATCGGCGCTACCCTTTCAAAGAGCTAAATTGTTACCAAAAGATGAATGATACCGTACTACACGCCGATAAGCAATAATTTCTCGTGAAATCAGGCACAAAAGGATTGTAAAAATCCTTGCGAAAAGTGAGATATCAACCTGTGAGGAAATTAGGATTTTTAATTCAGATTAATTGGTAGCGGTGGAGGGATTCGAACCCCCGACGCGCGGCTTATGAGTCCGCTGCTCTACCACCTGAGCTACACCGCCACTAACTTCAGCCTTTTAGAAATGAAATGTTTTAGAAAGGATTTTTTAAAATAATTTTCGTAGAGGATAACACCTCTGGCGGATATTTTCAAGAAATATTCCTGTATTTTTTATAACACGTTGTAATAATACAAACATACAAAATCAAAATAGAGAGGAAAAAACAAAAAACATTTTTCGATAGAATTTATACAATTTTGACTTGACAATGATTTCCCATGGTGTTATTATTAATTCCGAAATTTATCCATAGATATATTTCATGGCAATTAGTGATAGGTTATCCAGCCTAAAGTTAGCATAGCTGTAAGCTAACCTTTCCTTGCTTTTTTTGGTTCTGAAATTTTCCAAGGTCGTGAATTAACCGTATCAATACCTCTTTCGTATAGTCACAATACTTTACTTTTCTTTTCCACAATTTAAAGAAATAAATTACAAATAAATATTTATCGATAGATCTCCTCATTTCATCTTGCCCGGCAAATGCCTGTCTGTTTTGTACGGAACGTTCCTGAGCGAAATTACTTGGTTTGATGGCACGAGAGGCTTTACATATTAATAGCCGTTATTTATATCATTAACAGAGAATGCCAGAGCGATTCTTTATCTTAGATGGACATTCACATTGTTACCAGGCATATTATGCTATTACGGCAAAGCTTACAACACCTGACGGGAAACCGGCAAATGCAGTGTATGGATTTACGAGGATGCTGCAAAAGTTGCTCAGGGAGCATCACCCTGAGTATGTAGTAGTGGTATTTGACACAAAATATGCCACCCATAGACATAACAGTTACGCTGAATATAAAGCAAACCGTAAACCAACGCCTGATGAGTTACAGGCGCAGATTCCCTTAATTTATAAGGTCGTCAGGGCGTACAATATTCCTATTTACGCGGCCAGGGGATACGAGGCTGATGATATCATCAGCGCCCTGGTAAAAAAACTATCCGAAAAAAACGTTGAAATCATCATCGCGACTTCAGACAAAGACATGGAACAATTATTAAGTCCGCAGGTAAAGATATTTAATGCAAAAAAAGGCGTGATGATCGACCAGGAAACCCTTTTTAGGGAAAAGGGCATTCGTCCGGAACAGGTGGTTGACGTTCTGTCCCTTTCGGGAGATTCCTCGGACAATGTGCCTGGCGTGCCGGGCATCGGCAATAAAACTGCGTTGGAACTTATCCAAAAATGGGGATCTCTGGAATCCGTCCTTTCAAACGTCGATCAAATTTCCGGAAAGAAAAGGCAAGAAAATTTAAGGGTATTTTCGGATCAGGCCAGGCTTTCTCAAAAACTTATAAAACTTTATAGCGAAATCCCTATCC
>JANLHY010000129.1 GCA_024653795.1 Candidatus Brocadiaceae bacterium
GTTAGATATGACGGAATCAATACTCAACGAAAAAGGATTTGCGGTTGATAAGGACGGCTTTGAAGAAGAACTCAAAAAACAGCGTTTACAAGCAAGGACATCGTCCCAGATGACAGGGCAGGTTTTCGACACAGGTCCTCTGAGCAAGATCAAAGACATTTCAAAGGGCACAAAATTTCTGGGTTACGAAAAATACTCATCAGAAGGAAGAATAATCGCCATTATCCAGGGTGATCAACTTGTGGAAGTAGCTATAACCGGCAGTGAAGTTACTGTGGTTTTAGACCAAACAGCCTTTTACGGTGAATCAGGTGGACAGATTGGTGATACGGGTATTCTGGAAGCAAATGGAATCTGCGTTCAGATTGCCGACACTAAGAAGAATGATGATTTTATTCTGCACATTGGAAAGGTTGTAAAAGGAGAACTGAAGAAGGGAAACATGGTTCATGCGAAGGTTAACGTCCAGCGGAGGGACGCTATTCGGAGGAACCATTCAGCTACCCACATTCTCCATTATGCCTTGCGAAGGGTAATCGGCCAGCACGCCGAACAGGCAGGTTCGCTGGTATCACCAGATCGGTTGCGTTTCGATTTTCACCATTTCTCTGGTTTAACAAAAGAAGAAATAACTCGTATTGAAGACTTGGTCAACGAAAAAATCCTGGAAAATGCGCCTGTAAGTGCAAAAGAATCAACTCTCCAGGAGGCAAGGAATGCCGGCGCCATGGCGCTATTTGGTGAAAAATATGGAGAAACAGTCAGAGTGGTCTCTGTGGGTGATTTCAGCAAAGAACTGTGTGGTGGAACACACATAAATAATGCCGGAGAAATTGGACTATTGAGGATCATTTCCGAATCCTCTGTTGCAGCAGGAATCAGGCGTATTGAAGCTATTACAGGCATAGCGGTATTAAACAGAAGCAGAGAAAAAGAAACGATTATCCAGGAGGTGTGCAACACCCTGAATACGCACGAGGACAAACTGATTACAAAAACGCAGGAAATTTTAAATGAACTCAAAAATTCACAAAAAGAAATCCACAAGGCAAAACAAAAGGAATTAAGCGGCAAGATTGGTCCCCTCATTGAGAGCGCCAAAGTGGTTTCGAATGTAAAGATCATAACCAAAAAATTAGACGATGCAACCGCAGACGATTTGAGAAAAACGATAGATATGTTAATGAAATCTGGCGAAAAACTCGCCATAGTTTTGGGAACTTCACAAAACGGACGTGTAACGATAGTCGCCGCCTTGACTCCTGATCTGGTTAAGCGCGGATTGCATGCCGGGAATATCTCAAAAGAAGTTGCAAAGGTTGTTGGAGGAGGAGGCGGCGGCAGACCGGATATGGCACAGGCCGGAGGTCAATGGGCAGACAAATTGGATGAGGCGCTCTGTTTTGCCGCTGAATTGTTAAGCAATAAGATATTACAGGGAAGTAGCTGCTAACCCCAGCCTTAAGGCTGGGGTTAGTGACGGTTTTATCTGAATAGGGCTTTAGCCCTGATAGTGCCCTGTTGCTAGTTCAATCGTCCTCGATTGAACCAAAATGTTTCGGTTCAGGCTTCAAGCCTGAACCAACTGTGGCAATAAGATATTACAGGGAAGTAGCCGATTTATTTTTAAAAAATATGTGACGAACCGTCCAAAAGCACAATGGTGACATCCTTTTAGCACATCAGTCTCTTGAGTTTTTGCTTGACAATAATGGTATCGGTATATAGAATTTTTAGTTTGAAAGTAACATATTATAAATATCTTACGATGAAGTACTGGGAAGTATATCATAAATGTATCCTTCTTTCTTTGCCTTCCCTGTGCTTCTTTTTTTTTATGAACTTTTTATCGAGGTGATGCATGCCTAATCCAAAGAGAAGGTTTTCAAATTCAAGAACTCGTAAAAGACGCACCCACGACAAGCTTACTCCTCCTATTATTCCGCTTGCCGAAAACATTGGGAAAGGAGCCGGCGTACGCTCAAAGCTGTATATTTGTTCACATTGCAAACAGGTAAATCAACCCCATACTGTTTGCCACAACTGTGGCTATTACCGAGGTAAACAGGTTATTACTGTTGAAAGGTGAGTTTATGAGAGTTGCGGTAGACGCAATGGGTGGAGACAAAGCTCCGCACGAAATCGTTAAGGGGTCGGTTCTGGCAGCACAACAGTTTCAAGACGACGAAATTGTATTGGTCGGTGATGAAAAAGCAATACAAGGCGAACTTAACTCTCACGTGAATCCCCCGAAGAACATTACGATTTATCATGCGCCTCAAGTGGTTGGGATGGACGACCCTGCAACCTACTCTATACGACAAAAAATCAATTCGTCAATCACACGCAGTGTTGAACTGGTAGCAAAAGGAGAGGCAACTGCTGTGGTAAGTGCGGGTCATACAGGCGCTGCGGTAGCTGCATCAACTCTGCATTTACGAACCCTGAAAGGGGTACGGCGTCCCGGTATTGCCGTTGCTATTCCCACCCGACACGGAATATGTTTGGTTATTGATGTCGGAGCAAACATTGCCTGCAAACCCGAACACCTCTTCCAATACGGTGTTATGGCAGCGGTACTCAGTAAATATATGTTTGGCATAGAAAATCCAAGAGTTGGTCTTCTGAACATCGGCGAAGAGGACGCAAAGGGAAATGATCTTACGAAAGAAACTTTCGCGCTCCTTTCCAGTTCAAGTTTAAACTTTGTGGGAAATGTAGAAGGCCGTGAAATATTTGATAACAAAGCTGACATCGTTGTTTGTGAAGGTTTCGTGGGAAATGTCTTGTTGAAATTTACAGAAGGGCTGGCCATGAACCTTTTGTCAACCGTTAAAGCCGGTGCAATGAAGAGTTTCCGAACGAAACTGGGGTTATGGTTATGTAAACCAACCTTTGAGGCATTAAGGGCTAAAATGGATTTTAGTGAATATGGCGGCGTTCCCTTGTTGGGCGTCAATGGTATTTGCATTATATGCCATGGCAGGTCTGATTCCAAGGCCATACAAAATGCCATACGAGTCGCATTGCAGTTATCAAAAAACAATGTGAATGAGCACATTGTCTCCGAATTGGAAAAAACCAATGCACTCGCGGCAACTGTTATGTAACCGATTAGCCGCCTATTAATCTCCTCTGGTCAACGAACTAATTACACATGCGACAAAATCAAAGGGCATCAATTACAGGTATAGGGTCATACCTACCAAGCAAGGTTTTAACAAACTACGACTTAGAAAAGATGGTTGATACCAGTAACGATTGGATTATCCAGCGAACGGGCATTAAAGAACGCCGTATCGTCGAGAATGGCGTTACAACGTCAGACATTGCCACCCAGGCCTCACTCAGGGCGATGGAAGATGCCGGCGTTTCTCCAAAAGATTTAGACATGATTATTACCTCCACGATTACGCCCGACCATATCTTCCCGTCGACTTCGTGCTACATACAACAAAAAATAGGGGCAACCCGCGCATGCGCTTTTGATATCCTTGCGGCATGTGCCGGTTTTATCTATGCCCTGTCTATTGGACAAAGCTTTATAAATTCAGGAGCAATGAAGACCGTTTTGGTGGTAGGCGCTGAATGTTTATCTAAAATTACTGACTACACCGATCGTGCAACCTGCGTATTATTCGGAGACGGCGCCGGTGCAGTCATCATACAAAGAGACCCTGTAAAACATGAAATTCTTTCCTCGAGCTTAGCCGCAGATGGGTCAGAGGCAGATGTACTTATCATGCCAGGAGGAGGGGCAAGAAATCCCGCATCGCTAGAGTCCGTTCAACAACGGCTGCATTATATTCAATTTCGAGGCAAAGAAGTATTCAAACTGGCGATTAATAATATTACCAATTTAATTTTAGAAACAGCGAAGGAAAACGGGCTCACCCTTGACGATATCGACTTAATTATTCCACACCAGAGCAACCTAAGGATTATCGAAGCAACCATGGAAAAGCTTGGATTGCCGATGGAAAAGGCATTTGTAAACATTGATAAATACGGAAATACATCTTCTGCATCAGTTCCTATCGCAATTGACGAAGCCAGAAAAGAAGGGCGACTCCGCAAAGGAAACATCGTCATGCTGGTGGCGTTTGGGGGGGGATTAACGTGGGGGTCTTCAGTTATTAGATGGTAGAAAACTTGCGAAAGACTGCGCTCCTCTTCCCCGGCCAGGGCGCCCAATATACAGGAATGGGTAAGGATTTTTATGAACAATACAAAGAGGCGCGGGAAGTCTTCAACAAAGCCAACGAAGTCCTGGGCTTTGATTTATCAGCGCTATGCTTTCACGGAAAACAGGAAGAATTAAACAAGACTTCCATTTGTCAGCCTGCTATATTGGTAACCAGCATTGCCATACTGGAAGTGTTTAAAAAAAATTCTTCAATTCAAATGGACACGTGTCGTGCTGCCTGCGGGCTTAGTCTGGGAGAATACACAGCCCATGTAGCTGTTGGTTCCATGACCTTTATGGATGCCGTGCGGCTGGTATACAAGCGCGGCCTGTTTATGCAAGAGGCATGTAATGCGAATCCGGGGGGAATGGCCTCTGTTATCGGATTAGAAGATGAAAAAGTAGAACAAATTTGCAATGAGATGAAATCACTAGGAATTATTTGTGCTGCAAATTATAATAGTCCGGGGCAGGTGGTTATCTCAGGCGAAAAAACGATCCTGGAAAAAGCATCCTTGCTGGCGAAAGAACGAGGGGCAAGGATGGTTGTTCCTTTAAAGGTAGATGGGGCGTTCCATTCGGAATTAATGAACCCTGCAAGCAGCAAACTTTCAAGGGAACTCGAGTTGACGCCGATTTCTAAACCGACTATTCCCGTTGTGGCAAATATTCATGCACAATACGTACGGGAACCTGAGGAGATAAAAATCTCTTTGGCAAAACAACTCAATAGTCCGGTACGGTGGCACCAATCAGTCTCCATGCTGATCCGTGACGGATTTAATCAGTTTTATGAAATAGGCCCCGGAAAATCTCTATCGGGCCTTATGAAAAGGATTGACTCTACTCAGGAAATCAAAAATATTGACACGGTAGAGGCATTTAAAAATATGGGAAAATCAATTTAGAAAGTCCCCTCTTGGGAGGGGACTTCGTCGTGAGCTCAGTCGAACGATTTAGGGGTGGGTAAGTCGGTAATTCGTGAGATATTCACCCCGTTAGAAAGGAGTCTCCGTCCGAAAGGGCGGAGTTTTGAGAAAATAACAGTATGGGAGGGGTTTGAAGCCTCTTCCAAACTTTCTAACGGGGTGAACTGAGATTTCACGACCCTTGTCCTCGTGAAAACGGGGAAAGGGACCCACCCCTAACCCCTCCCAAGAGGGGAATTGTGGAGTCTCTTCCCAAGAGGGGAATAATTCATGCCACCCTGAAACCCGCATAAATAAAATGAAAATCCCTATACAATTTAATTTTATGATAAGGAGGTAAAACAGTGTCAGCAGTCGAAGAGAAGGTCAAAGAGATTATTACCAAGCAAATGGGTGCAAAAGCCGAACAAATTACCAAAGAAACGTCATTTATTAATGATCTGGGAGCGGATTCTTTGGATACCGTAGAACTGATTATGGAATTTGAAGACGCCTTTGATATGAACATCCCGGATGAAGAAGCAGAAAAGATCCGTACGGTGGGAGACGCCATTAAATACATAGAGGAACACAAATAAAATGCAGGAACGACGAAGAGTCGTTATTACAGGCGTTGGCGCCGTTACACCTCTTGGGCTTGAGAAAAAACAAATCTGGTCGGCGCTCTGTGAAGGGAAAAGCGGCATAACACCCATTACTTCTTTTGATACCTCTGCTCATGAAGTGCACTTCGGAGGCGAGGTCAGCGACTTTGATCCGACTAAATGGTTTGAGATTAAGGAGGCACGCCGGTTAGATCGCTTTGCACAATTCGCTGTTGTTGCTGCAATCCTAGCGGTAGAGGATGCCGGGCTGAAATTGGAAGGCTTTGACCAGACGAGAATTGGGGTTGTGATTGGTTCCGGGATGGGAGGTTTGTTAGAGCTGGAGACCCAACATGGAATTCTCATCAATAAAGGGCCTTCCCGAATTTCTCCTTTCATGGTTCCTAAACTGATGGTCAACGCCGCATCGGCGCAGGTGGCAATACGATTTGGCTTAAAAGGCCCCAATTATGCATTGGTAACGGCGTGTACCACCGGTGTCAATGCTATAGGCGAAGCTGTCCGTATTATCCAAAGAGGCGATGCAGATATCATGATTGCCGGTAGTTCAGAGGCGGTAATCAGTCCTTTAGGTCTTGCCGGGTTTAGCGCTATGAAAGCGCTTTCTACCCGCAATGACGCCCCACAAAAGGCCAGCCGTCCGTTCGATAAAGACCGTGATGGTTTTGTCATTTCTGAGGGCGCCGGTATTATTGTGGTTGAAGAACTTGAGACAGCAAGGAAAAGGGGGGCAAATATCTATGCAGAAATACTGGGGTATGGACTCAATGGAGATGCATATCATATTGCAGCGCCAGAACCAAATGGTAATGGTGCAATGCGATGTATGAGGAGCGCCCTTGAAGATGCACAGTGCAATTCTGAGGAAATTGATTATATTAATGCACATGCTACATCAACCCCAATCGGTGATAATATTGAAATAAAAGCCATAAAGAAGGTTTTTGGAGAGAATGCACACAAAATACCCATCAGTTCTACAAAGTCCATGCTGGGTCATCAACTTGGCGCTTCGGGGAGCGTAGAAGCAATCATCTGCACCATGGTGATCAAGGAAGGGATTATTCCACCAACCATTAATTATCAAACACCCGATCCTGAATGCTCAGGTCTGGATTTTGTCCCCAATGTTGCCCGTGAAAAAAAGAATATCAAGAAGGCTCTTTCCAATTCATTTGGTTTTGGCGGACACAACGCCAGCATCATATTGGGTAAATTGTAGGATTTACCATTACACGTCGTATATGTGTTGATATGCTATACCATTTTTTTTAGCCATGTCCTTCAAACGTAATCTGCGCAACCTGTGGTTTCTGTTGTTATATTTAAAAACTTGCCCCCGATTGAATCTGTCGGGGGGAAGATAAATCTCTGATAAAGTTTTTAATCTGACTGAGCGGGTTTGTAACAGCAGACCTTGTTTCGGCCAGTCTCTTTTGCCACATATAGCGCTTCATCCGCCCTTTTTATGAGTCCCTCTGCATTGTCTGCGTCTTTAGGAAAACAGGCAACTCCGATACTTACAGATAATTGAGATCGTATTCCATCGTGCCTGATTGGGTATGCGTAAACAGTGGAACGTATACGCTCTGCGAGTACAAGGGGATAAGAAGCAGCGTCAACTCTCAATATTACAGCGAATTCTTCGCCTCCATAACGCGCACATACATCAACGGTCCTGATTTGCGATTTTATTACATCAGCAACGGTCCTTAATACCTGGTCTCCAACCTGATGACCGTAGGTATCATTGAACTTCTTAAAATGGTCAATGTCGATCACGAGAAGTGCGACCGTATAATGATAACGTTTCGAATCCTCAATCGTTTCATCCAATCTCTTGTGAAATTCCCTATGATTCAGTAAACCGGTAAGTCCATCGGTAACGGCAAGCTGTTGTACTTGTCCATACAGTCTTGCATTTTCTATGGCAACAGACGCCTGATAGGTTATGGTAAGGAGAATTTCTTCGTCATCTACCGTAAAGCGCTCATTATTAGCCTTGTTGGCCAGGAATAACCCGCCGCTTACCGTACTACTATTTGTTACGAGTGGTACGCCCAGAAGCGTACGGATCGGCGGGTGATTTTCTGGTAATTTTATAGAACGCCGATCCTTTGTTACATCATCTAATCGAATGGTTTGTCCTTTCTTTATCACTGCGCCTAAAAGCCCTTTTCCTGTGGGTTGTTCTTTAATCCGGCAGGGATTTGGCATTGAGACCTTGAAATATTTAATATCTTTACCGTTCTCATCTAATAGGGTCAAAACCCCCATTTCAGCATTAATTACCCTTCTGGAAATGTCAACAAGGTCTTGTAAAAGATGTTCTATCTCGATATGAGAATGTATCTCTACGGCTACATCATTAAGATACCTGAGCTGTTCAATCTTCCGTTTGATAGATGCGGTCATGATATTGAAGGTCTTTCCTAGCTGCCCAATCTCATCGCCATTGACAAAGGGTACTCGCTTTGCAAGATTACCACGGGCAATTTCTTTGGATATCAAGGCAAAGGTATGGATACGGTTTGTACTCAGACGACCAATGACAATAGATGCCACGATGACCACACAGGCGATAATACCGCTGATAATGCTTATGTAAAACATACTGGCATGAACAGGTTCAAGAAAGGTCGCTTCTGGTACGGTGCTGATGATTCGCCAGCCGTTATCCATGACGCTGATTGCTGAATGATAGGTTCCTTTTCCTATAACGAGTCTATGCTGAAAATACCGGGGAGGCAATGGCATGGTTACGGCATCCATTACCTCTGGTATATCAGTTGACGCTATTTTCTTGATAGCACTTCCATACCGTTTTTCTTGTAAAATTTGTTCTTCAACTTCTGGTTTTAAAGGTATCCATGACTTGAAAATCAAGTCCCTTTTTGTTGAATGTGCAATACGCACCCCGTCTGAATTGGATAGTATCACTGCGTTTCCTGCACCCACCCTTCCGGTTTCTGTTTCAATAAGTTTCCACAATTCTTCTGCATCATACTGTGCTACCAGAACACCTGCTATCCCCCGATCAGTGTCGAGGGCAAGTTTATTTGTATACTTGATTGGTATACTAAAGTATATAGATGGTTTACCTTCGTCTAGTGACGGTGCAGAAACGTATTTTTTCCCTTTCATTGCCTCAAAGAAAAGCGGTCTTGATCCAAAGTCAATATTAGGTGTATTGCTGGTACTTAGTACGACGTTACCCTCTGCATCCATAAGAGAAAAGGATAAAAAATCGGGATCCATGCGCAATTTAGCCCGAAGTGAGGAAATTGTCTGACGGGTAATGTGCGGCTGCTCTTGTACGTTCTTTAAAATACGGGTTAGTTGGGGTATATTGGCTATTCTGTAAAGGTGTTCGAATTTGTAATCTATGAAGCGATCAATAGAGGCTGCCACATTTTTGGACTGAACTTCCAGAACGTGTATTGTTTGTTCTGTTAGCTTGACTTTTCCTAAACTGTAAAAACCATATGTGATGATAAAAAGTGGTAGTATGGATATAAGCAGGAAGATGATAAGGAGTTTTTTACCAATTGATAAATTTTTAAATAGGTTCATAGGTACTTCTTCATAACCCGAACGAGCCGGAAGAGTAACCACGGAAACACGGAAATAGGAAAACACGGAACAGAATATCCTATGCCATCATTCTTTTTTCTGTGTTTCCATTCTCCCGTGCTTCAGTGGTTTTGGAATTGAGAAAAACAAAATATCATTTTTTTGCTGAAAATGTAAAAATTATTTTTAAAAGATACTAATTCCCTGCATAAACATTCGGTAAAGACGTTATGCACTGCCCATTCCCCACTTCCGTGAGGACAAGTTTGTCATTCCCGAATGCTTCCCCGTTTTCACGAGGACAAGCTTATCGGGAATCCACTGCCCATCAGCACACGCCTGGATTCCCGCTAAAAACATGCGGGAATGACATGTGTAAGACGTATTTACCGAATGTTTACAATTTGTTGTTATAGACGCAATGCGTATATTCTCCCTCTGGCTGAATTGCTAGAAACACCTTTCTCATGACAATTTTTCTCACCTACCAACCTCCTTCCTCAGGATCAAGGTAATACTAACCACGGCCCCATGGTCATCAAATAACTTTGTCATTCTGGTGTTGATGGATACAGGAGTCTGAGTGTTTGCCGGTAATATTTGGAAATCAGTTGTTTTCTCACGGGTAGTCATGAGGGTATCCACAGAGACAGATAAGTTTATGCCGGACAGATGAGTCTGGAGGTCTATGTTTGCGGTATCCGTTTCATGGATATTCAGGAGTTCTTTTGCTGTTTGATTTATATGCGTAATTCTCCACTGTCCATCGGTAACAACCACGCCTTCTTCCAGCCCGGATAAGATCGATTCGAGGACATTTGTTTCTTCCTCCTTTGCGGGTATTTGTCTCATACGCAGCAGTGCTTTTACCCTGGCAAGCAGTTCCGTTTTATTGAAGGGCTTGCTGATAAAATCGTCAGCGCCTGCTTCAATGCCCTTGATCCGATCATCCATTTCATGCAGTGCGGTAATCATCACAATCGGTATGCTTTTTGTCGTTCCATTTGCCCGCAGTTTCTGGCATACCTCATATCCTGTGAGTTTGGGCATCATGATATCCAGTAATATTAAGTCGGGATTTTCTGACTTAGCTTTTTCCAGCGCTTCTTCACCGTCGTAAGCCTCGACCACATCAAATCCAGACGCGGTCAGGATAACCCGGAGTAATTTCACATTTTGTTTGATATCGTCCGCTACTAATATTTTTGCCTTGTTCATGTTTTTTTAATATATTTTTCTACGATGAGCGGCAGTTCCTGAATATTGATGGGTTTGCTGACGTAGGCATTGCAACCGGTGTCCAGAATCTTTTGCTCATCTCCCTTCATGGCATAAGCGGTCACTGCGATAATGGGGATGTCCTTAGTAACTACGCTTGCCTTGATTTGCTTTATCAGGGTAAGTCCGTCGATGCCCGGAAGCTGGATGTCCATAAGGATAATATCCGGT
>JANLHY010000164.1 GCA_024653795.1 Candidatus Brocadiaceae bacterium
GACCCAATGGCTCAGTACAGACCAAACATAGTAGTTCAGGCTAAAGAGGGAACAATTTTGCATGAAAGGGATAACTGAAGGGTGGCTACGAGCGGCAATGGATGATTTGGATGGTTCTGCTATGCAGCTTACAAGAATTAAGAATTAAATATGGTGTCCCCAGAATTTAGAATTTAGATCTCATAGATGAAAGTTTCCTTGAGGTGAGTATTTACTGTCGGTAAATGGTCGCTGTCCCTATTTTCCCCTTAAAATATGAACCCGTCCCGGGTTGATCAAAAATGAAAAAAATACCTCAGTATATTTATCTTGATGTTTGTGCCTTGAGTAGACCTTTTGATGAACAACATTATATAAGAATCAAATTGGAAACAGATGCCGTTAATCTGATATTATCAAAAGTAAAAGAGGGTAGATTTAATCTTTTAGTTTCCCCTGTTCTTATTAAAGAAATAGGGGCCATTACAGATACACATGAACGAATTGAGTTACAAATGATTTTAGATGATGTAGGAATGCATGTCACGGCAGATATGAAAAAGACACGAAAACGTGCTGAAGAACTAGTCATGTTGGGTTTTGGAATTGCTGATGCTGCTCATGTTGCTTTTGCGGAAATAAGCAGTGCTCAATTTATCAGTTGTGATGATAGGCTTATAAAGAAATGCAGGGATCACAATATAAATGTGTGGTGTGGTAATCCTGTATTCTTTTGCGATAAGGAGGGATTGAGATGAGCGATGTAAGATACATGGATGAGGAAAATGTAATCAAAAGGGCAACGCAGGCCCTCATAAAAGAGTTGGGCCCGGTAGAAACTATTCGATTTCTAACTATGCCCCAGAAAAAGAGGACTGAAAGCGTAAGGCGACATAGAGAATGGCAGAAGTTATTGGATAAGAATAATTTTTTTGATGAAGTTTTTTGTGAATAGATTGCCGGACCGTTCGCTTGTTTTCTTGAGATCTTTCCTAAGTCAAATGTCAAGACCCCAATTCTCAATTCTTTGTGACCCCAATTCTTAAGTTTCGGGGATGTTCCTGCAACATACGCCGATATAACTGATTTAATAAAAGACGTAGGCTTTAAACCATCAACTCCAATTGAAGTAGGGATAAAGAGATTTAATAATGTTATTACGGAGTTTGAATAATAAAACGTGTATATGGAGTTAACGCAATATGAGGAATGTGAAATAATGGGTACGTTAGAAGATGTTCTGGAAGAAGCCGGTTTTTCAAAGATGAATGACTCATGGGAGTCAAGAAAACCTATAGAAGAAGAATCCTTTACGCTTGCATTATAAAATATGTTATAAAAACTAGCCCAAGGCAGGTTCCCGTGACACATATTCGGACAAATATGACAACAGCCGGAATGACAAGGGAACGGTTTTTTGAACTGTTAGAAATTGTAAAGTAGATTGAAATGAATAAAAATATGTAATCTGTGTTTATCCGTGTCTATCCGTGGTTAATTTATTTGTGTAAATTCGTACTACAATCCATCAACTTCTTGTTTTTTATGCTCGTTTTTCAAAATGTATAACTGTAAGGAATTGATTAGATGAGGCTTACGTAAAGTTTGGA
>JANLHY010000171.1 GCA_024653795.1 Candidatus Brocadiaceae bacterium
TCCTCATAGACTCTTCGTATTTACCTAAGTTGTAAAGGGAGTTTGCTTTATTATGCCACGACCTCGCACTCTTTGGATTGATCTCAATAGCCCTGTTAAAAGCTTTAATTGCATCATCGTACATACGCAACTTGTACAGGGTAATTCCCATGTTGTTCCAAGCCCATCCCCTTTCTGGACTTACCTGGATTGCCCTGCTAAAAAGCTGAAGGGCATCGTCATATTGCTCAGATAAAATTAAAATGTAGCCTTTCCCGTGCCAGGCAAGGTCTTCCTGGGGATTTATCTCGATGGCTTTTTCAAATGCTTGCATCGCCTCTTTATGCCTGCCTGATGCAATAAGGGTAACGCCCTTGTTGTACCAGGTAGTCGCAAGCTTTGGGTCCATCACCAGAGCCACATCGTATAATTTTATGGCCTCCTCGTAACTGCCTTTTTTATATAAAGCTATCCCCTTATTTACCCATGTTGCATTATGGTTTGGATTGATACTCAGCGCCTTATCATAAGCTTGAATAGCCATGTCGTAACTTCTCAGGCAATATAAGGCATTCCCTAGCCCATCCCACGCCTCAAAGTAATTAGGATAGCTTGCAATGGCTTTATTATATGCCTTAACGGCGCGTTCAAACTTTGCCCGTTTATATTTTGATTGCCCGTTTTTAATCCACTTCTTTGCGCTATATTTTTTGGATGAGGTTTGATAAACATTACTGTGCATGGAAACTGCCGAGGTAATTTGAGAGCTTAAGAAGATGGAGACTGACAAAATAAAAGGTAGCGCCTTAAAAAGGTGTTTCTGGAATAAAGCTGCAAACATAAAAAAAGCTGTCCTGTGATTGGGATACATATCCTTCGATCGACACATGTACTTTGACGTATTCAAAATTAAAGCGTTACAATATCTCAAAATCTTATAAAAATCACTCTGTAAAATCAAATTAATTATTACTATTACACAATGGATGAGTGTGATATAATTTGGCTTTAATAATTGTCCCCATATCGAGATACCATACATTAGAAAGGAGTTATTAGTGAATAATAAACAGTGGAGCAGCCCACCTGCAATGCAGATTGACCCCAAGAAAACTTACCAGGCAGCGATTGAGACAAACAGGGGCACGATTCAGATACAGTTCGACCATCAAAACGCCCCGAAAACGGTTAACAACTTCGTCTTCCTGGCCAGAGAAGGCTTTTATGACGGCATCGCCTTTCACCGGGTAATCAGCAACTTCATGATTCAGGGAGGCGATCCCACAGGCACTGGACGGGGCGGCCCCGGTTACAAGTTCGAAGACGAAGTCAAAGGCAACCCATTGACTCACGATACATGTGTAATTTCAATGGCCAATGCGGGTCCGAACACCAATGGCAGTCAGTTCTTTATTACGCACTCACTGCAGCCGCACCTCAACGGCAAGCATACGGTCTTCGGTAAGGTGATCAATGGACAGGATGTCGTCAATGCAATTCGACAGGGCGATACGATGACAAAGGTGACAATCAGTGAGAGCTAAAAGTTGTAAATCTAAAATAAGGTTTGTCCATATGGCAAAATTAACGAAAAAAAGATCAAAAAAAGCGGGGCTTCCACCGGGTACACTCATCCATATTGGTGAGAAAAAAACCGAAAAGGTAAAGATAACTATCGTAGAGTACGATGAAATGCACTTTCGTGAGCAGGAGGCGAAATCAATTGAAGAATGTTTCCCTCTTAAGGATAAAAACCGGCCTACGGTAGCATGGATAAACATCGACGGGATTCATCAGAGTGAGATATTAGGAAAACTTGGCGAGGGTTTTGGGCTGCATCCGCTCATTGTGGAGGATATCCTGAATACAGATCAGCGTCCCAAGACAGAGGAGTTTGAAGGATATACTTATATCGTGCTTAAAATGCTGCAATTTCATGGCAATGACGGTGAAATTATCACCGAACAAGTAAGCTTGATCTTAGGACCAAACTTTGTCATTTCTTTTCAGGAAAAAGAGGTTGATATTTTTCATGCAATCAGGGAGAGCTTGAGAACCAATAAAGGACGTATAAGAAAAATGGGGGCTGATTACCTTGCGTATTGCCTGCTTGATGCAATTGTTGACAACTACTTCACGATCATGGAAACGCTGGGAGAAAAGATAGAATCGTTGGAGAATGAATTAGTCAGCAATCCAAATCCTCAGATGGCACACGCCATCTATAATCTGAAAAGGAATATGATCTTATTACGCAGGTCTGTATGGCCACTGCGGGAGGTAATCAGCAGGTTGGAGAGAGGGGAATCTTTGCTGATCAAGGAATCTACCCGCATTTACCTCAAGGATGTTTACGACCACACAATCCATATCATTGATACCCTGGAAACTTTTCGGGAAATGGTTACGGAAATGCTCGAAATCTATCTTTCGAGCATCAGTAACAGGTTGAATACCGTTATAAAAGTACTCACCTTGATTGCCACCATATTTATGCCCCTTACCTTAATTACCGGCATCTACGGGATGAATTTTAAATACATGCCTGAGCTTGAGTGGCGCTGGGGGTATCCGATGATATTGCTCATAATGGCTGGCGTAGGCATCGCTATGGTGTATTACTTCAAGAAGAAAAGGTGGTAATAAAAGGTATCGATTTAGCCATGCAGAGGAAAATGTTCGTCAAAATCCTAACATGAACAGGTTGGAACTTGTAGCGTGGAGGGTTTATCCCCCCCAAATGCCGACCACAAGGGATCGGCTCTACATTAGCCCTACCTTGGGTGCGCCAGTGCTCTTTTGCTGGTTCACTCGTCCTCGATTGAACCGAAACATTTGGCATTTTTCATAATTGGTGCTAGTTCAAAACGTACATCATAGTTCAAAACTTCTGGTTCAATCTGCAAGATTGAACCAGCAGACAGGTGTTTAATAGGGCTGATAAAATAAAAATACTTGCAATATTCTTCGTCTTTTGTTTTATTACCACTCAGTCCTAAGGGAAAAGGTGAGTGTCTCAACGCAGAACCAGGCACTCTCCGCGCTTCCGTTCCTCTATCGCCATGTCCTTGACCGTAAAGTGGGTGACTTGGGCAAGGTCATAAGGGCGAGGAAACCCAAGTGCCTTCCCGTGGTTATGACCCGAGACGAAGTTACGGCCGTCCTTGCTCAGCTTACTGGCGACAAGTGGCTTATGGCTTCGCTGATGTATGAAATGGAACAAGAGGATTTTATGCTGATCCGTATAAGACGACATAATAAAAAGTGCAAAGAGACATAAGTGGCAGTGTATGAAGCGCTTGTCAAGATAGTATTTGCCATATCAAAGGCATGTTATATTGACAATAAACCTGTATTCCGCATATTATGCGGATCAATCTAATCATTGTTA
>JANLHY010000175.1 GCA_024653795.1 Candidatus Brocadiaceae bacterium
TACCGAAAGGCCCAGCGGCTTATACCAAGAAATGCGGATCTGAATGCCAACCTGAGACTGGCAAAAAATTCCACGGAAGATAAAGAATTACCAAACGAAATCCCGGTGGTAATCCGTAGGATGTTTTTCTGGGTTTTCCTATTGAGCGTAAATGAATTAATCGCAGCAGCCGTGTCCCTTTATGTCGTGTTAATGATGTTGGTTTTCTTCCTGATCATCCTCAAATACGGATGGCTCAAGCGATTCACGATAGGTTTTGCTGTCGGTGTATTCATTGCCGTGGTATCCGTGGGTATTAAAATCTACAGAGAGCATGGCGTAAATCATGGAGTAATCACTACCACAAAATGCCAGGTCAGGTATGGACCGGGAGAAGAATACGAACCTAAGTTCGAAATACATGACGGTGCGGAATGTCTGATCGAGGGAGAAAAAGATGATTGGTATAATGTATATGTTTATGTGGGTGTGAAACAGGAGGTTGGTTCGAAACCGGGCGCTGAGGAAAAGGTTAATAAAGAGGTAAGAAAGGGATGGCTGCAAAAAAAGGATGTAGGTGTAATTTAACGTACAGGAATTTTCATTTTATTCATGCCTGCCTGTGCGTCCCCGCACGCAGACAGGCGGGTTTTGGGGTGGCACGGACAAACTTCGTTTGTCCGTGTTTAACTTAAATCCACAAATTTTATAATGGCACAAATTATTCCCCTCTTGGGAGGAAACTCCACAATTCCCCTCTTGGGAGGGGGAGGGGTGGGTTCCTTGATCGTGAAATCTCAGTGAACCCCGTTAGAAAGTTTGGAAGAGGCTTCAAACCCCTCCCACACTGTATTTTCTCAAAATTCCGCCCTTTCTGACGGAGATTCCTTTCTAACGGGGTGAATATCTCACGAAGTTACCGACTTACCCACCCATAAATCCCCTCCCAAGAGGGGACTTTCTAACTTAAAATATATCTGTTCAGATTGGAGATAGTATGGGTGGATTATATGGAAAATTGTTAATTGCTGCATATATTACGTTTTGTACCGTTATGCTAGGGTTTATTGTTATGTGTATGGTGTTTGGAAGAAAGGGAGAGAAGAAATCGTTAAAATGAAGGATAATATAACTGTGGAAAAATTGAGATTTGAAGATTTACATCTGTCGAAAGAAATGCAGAAAGCTGTTGCTGGGCTGGATTTTGAAGAGGCGACCCCAATTCAGTATCAGTCAATTCCCTATATTCTGAAAGGAAAAGATATAATTGGTCAGGCGCAAACAGGGACGGGGAAGACTGCTGCTTTTGGGATTCCAACGTTAGAGATGGTAGATCCGGAAAGCAGGAAAGTACAAGCAGTGATTTTGTGTCCCACAAGAGAATTG
>JANLHY010000209.1 GCA_024653795.1 Candidatus Brocadiaceae bacterium
ATACGGCTTTCCTGTTCTCTTTGCAGCAAGGCATATACACCTATCGGCTTGGAGTTGCTTTCGGGCGAATATATCGTATTTGGTAGTCATTGTACAGACACCATTTCTCGTATATATCTTCCCTACTCCGCTTCTTCCAGCCAAAACCCTTCAGTTTCTTTCTGCGCATGACAAACTTTCGCACCTTCCTCTCTATGTAATCCCTGACTTTGTTGAAGGCGCTGTTGCTGTTGCCTATCCTAAAATAATTCACCCAGCCACGTATCACTGAGTTGACTGCTTGTATTACCTCCTTCAAGGGTTTGTTCCAGTTTGCCTTGAGCACTGATTTTACCCTCTTGCCGATTTCTTGTTGCTTCTTCTTACGGGGCGTCTTGCTGACATAGGTCTTCCCTTCACGGTTTTTGTTTAGCCGAATGTCAAACCCCAAAAAACTGAAACAGTCTCCTTTTCTGAGGTTGACAACTTTCGTCTTCTCCATATTCATTTGAATTTCCAGCTTGTCCAGTTCCTCTTTTAGCCGCTTCTGAACTTTCTGTATTAGCCCGTCTTCTTTAGGATGTCCGTGAATAAGTATGACCATGTCATCTGCGCTCCGAATAAAATCAAGGTTGTAGTAACCATTGCGGCGGGTTACTTCCATTGCCCGCTCCATCATCTCATCCACCTCGTTGAGGTAAAGGTTCGACAGCAGAGGCGATATTATCCCGCCCTGCGGTACTCCCTTCTTCCCATTCGCCTTTAGGATGAGTTTTATCAGGTGCATGATTTCATCGTCCTGCACCCGCCGGGCTATCTTCTCCAACAGTATGTGATGCCTTATGTTGTCGAAGTATCCGCTCAGGTCTACATCCACCACTCTGGTTAAGCCATGCAGTATCCCTTTCGTCACTCTGTCTATCGCCTGATGTGCATGACGTTTGGGACGATAGCCATACGAGCAGTCCTTGAATTCCGCTTCAAATATCGGCTCAAGTATTAGTTTCAGCGCTCCCTGCACTACCCGGTCTTTGACCGTCGGTATCCCAAGTGTCCGGGTCTTTCCGTTTCCTTTCGGTATCTCTACCCTTCTGTTGGGCAACGGTCTGTAACTCCGCTCAAGGAGTTCCTGCCTTATCCCTTCCAGAAATCCTTCAACTCCCTCTGCCTCGATGTCATCAAAACTCTTTCCATCGACTCCAGGCGCACCATCGTTAGCCTTTGCTAGCCGATAGGCTTCTTCCAGGACTTCTTTCTTGCAGATATGACAGTACAGTCCCCAAAACCTCCAGTGCTTCTCAGTCTTCGCCTTCCTGTATATCTTTCTCCTCAGTTCCTGCAGATTTATGGAAGCCTTTGTCATTCTTCCCCGCTTCACCTCCGTTGAAAGATTTAAGATACAGCAGAGCCCCTTTGCTCCGGCAAGGTTATGCTGTCCTCACCATCTTCACTACTACGGGCTCATCCGCCACCCTCTTGTCTGTCAGCCCACTTCGTCTTTTGACTTATAGGGCTTACCTTCGCTCCTGATATTTCTGTCAGGGACAAGGAGGGCTTCCCCAGTTGACAGCTCATCTTTCTATCCGTGGCGCCGCTGATACCCCGCCATCGCCCTTTTTACCTCTCAACCAGTCCTGGTAAAAGAATTCTGCCTTCGCCCACTATTGACAAGCTCGGCCAATGGTACTCGACTTTTACGAGGCTACTTCTACGTTCACGTTAGTTACGACCCGGATATTTGCTCATCCCGCTAAACGGGACTTTGTCGATGGGCTTCAGAAGACAACGTTTCCGTCACCCCCTGCCATCCACGCTACATGGCTTCCGGCTTTTACCATGACGGGACTTTCACCCGTTAGAGTTCACTGCCCTTTGCTGGGCACGCCAAGAATAAAGATTGTGACCCCTTTTGCTTCTAGTCTTGTCAGAATTTTTATTTTTTACATGCAATTAGGAATGGAGCAAATATAATAGGGGGCATAGCTCAGTTGGCAGAGCACCGCCCTTTTAAGGCGGGCGTCGATGGTTCGAGTCCATCTGCCCTCACCACTTTAGTAACGGTTTACCACAGAGAATCCGTGGTATAATTACTATGTGGCCCCATCGTCTAGCCTGGTCTAGGACAACAGATTTTCGATCTGTGAACTGGGGTTCAAATCCCCATGGGGTCAAATTTTTAAAGCAAAAAAGCCATGAGATTGGAAAAATCTCATGGCTTTTTTAGTTTGACAAAGATAACTATATTGCATATAAAATGATGTTATGTTTTTCTGCATTATTTAATTTTTAAACTCAATATGAAATACCAAGAAATAATAACAATTGAACCTGGCAAACGCTGCGGCAAACCGTGTATTCGTGGTATGCGCATCACGGTGTATGATGTATTGTCATATTTGGCTGCCGGTATGACCATACAAGAAATACTAAAAGATTTTCCCTACTTGACGAAGGAAGATATTCAGGCATGTTTGAGCTATGCTGCAGATGCATGAAGACCCCACCGCCGGGATTCTTTTACTGCGATAGCAAATCCGATGGGGTCAATTCTTTTTAAGGCATTGCCTGGAAACGTTATTCAATAAAAAATCAGCTTTATTTTTCTGTCAGTTTGCTTGCATTATTGATATCATTTGTTGAAAGCACAATAAAGGATGCAATGCGATGAGAAAGATAATGATCGACACAAATATCTATGTTTTATTTAAAAGGACAAAAATATACCATGATCTGGACCATCTTGCCGGCACATGGAGTGAAAAAGATTTAAAAGAGTTTCGGAAAAATGTTGAAGATCTCGAAAAGGTTGATAAAGAAATCTGGAAATAAAAAGGGATGTGTCCTTAAATAACCCCAATGCTAGCAATGGGGAAGTTCTGCAGGGTCCTGCTGATAATAGAGCTTCAACTCCTCATAAAGCTCCGGGTGCTTTCGCTTAAGTTGTACAGCCTTCTCGAAGAAACATTCCGTCGCCACAGCAAAAAACTCCGCGGGATTTGTGGCGCCATACTTATCTAATACCGTCCGCCGACCGTGTGCGGCATCTTGTTGTAAATGCACATACTCCGTGCCAAGCACACGCGCCCACGCAATATACATCGAACGTCGCGGTAAAATAGGTGAACCGTGGGCTTCGCCACCCTCCTGGTCCAGCTGATGGGCAAACTCGTGAAGTACAACGTTGTGGCCGTCATGGATATCGGATGCTCCGCGCAACACATCATCCCATGACAATACAACCGCTCCGTGATGCCACGACTCGCCGAGCCGAACCGAATCACCCTCGATCACCATTCCATTGCCCATCGACTCGCTCACATGTGCTATATATATGCTGGGGTAGGCCAATATTGATTTCATTGTCGGGTAGTAGTCCGTGTCACGGTGGAGCAGGAGCAGGCACGCTTGCGCAGCAATGGTAACTCTGATCTCGTCAGTCACTTGCAAACCCCGGCAGCCTTCAAAATGCTTCTCGTCAAGGAAGACCTGAACGTGGCCTTGAAGCTCCCGCTGATCAGCTTCAGGCAAGCAACGATAGAAGGGAACATTACGCCCGATGATTTTGAGCCATGATTGGGGTAATGGAATAGCGCGCAAACGATCACGCCGTTGCCGTTTAAAACTGAACATGCTTAAATTCCCCGATCCCCCATATTTCTTTCAGATATTGAATCGAATAATGCTTTTTTCGAATCATCTCACACACCTGCTCCAGTAATTCCATGGAGTAGCTCACTTTCAGTAATTTATTCTTTCAAATTTTTATGTTGACATAGTACATTTACTTCTATATATCTACAACATGAATTTTATAAATAGCCGTAAAATAATACCCCATTTAGGCGGTATAATTTATGTTAGTCGTCAGCCGCAACGCACGAGGCCTTGATATGCCGAAATTGGACCCCCAGCTGCACTTGCCACGCTGCCCTCACTGCAACGTCAATAATCCGAATCTCGCGGAGGTTCACCGCTGCGAAACACACGACCACTCTGGTCAAGTGCTTCGAAGGTGGCGGATATATAAGTGCGTGAACTGTGGTAATTTGGTTACCGCATGGGCAATGAACTTCGGGCAAGAAGCAATTCAGATTTTTCCCGAAACGCAATCTCTAGATGAAACGATCCCCGAACGTCCCCGCGCATACCTTCATCAAGCTATCGAATCGCTCCATTCACCGGCAGGGGCGGTAATGTTGGCTGCGAGCGCCGTCGACTCTATGCTCAAGCTAAAGGGGTACAAAGAGGGTAGTTTGTACACGCGCATAGAACAGGCTGCGAAAGACCATCTCATCACGGCAGAGATGGCGAAGTGGGCGCATGACGTCAGACTTGATGCCAACGACCAACGTCACGCTGATGACAACGCTCAACTGCCGAATGCTGAGGATGCCAAGCGGTGTGTTGATTTTGCGCAAGCCCTCGCTCAGTTCATGTTCGTCCTTCCAGCGCGAGTTCAGAGCGGTATAGCAGAGGCAGGTGGTTAATGCCGACTAACTCGTCGCAGCAGCGACCGCCGAAAAGGATCGCTCGTGTGATAGTCCCAGGCGCATGCTATGTCGGCAGAAGCCTTGGCCCGAAGGGACCACAAAAGAAAAGTGAAGATTCCTAAAATTAAGTATGGTGTCCCTAGAATACCCCGCTGGTGGTTTATTTGAAGGATTGATTTTTTGTGATAGCTTGCGCTGCCCATCTTACATTACTACTTTTCAAATAATTGTCAGATGTCTCTATTCCTCCCAAAAGAAATTTACCATCTATGTTTTTTTCATACAAAGCCCAAATACCAGATCCAAGATAAACATAATTTTGTTTTTTTCCATAAGGATTAACCGTCATTTTTATTCTTATATAATCTTTATTTTCAAATTTTATAAGCCAGTCTTCTTCACCTGCTTTTATTCCAATTCTAGGGTAATCAAATTTTGATATATCATCTTTTTCAATTAACCAATCGAACCACTCGTTCAGCATAAATAGTCGATAAGGGCTAATATTAGTTGTTATCCACCAATCTCCGAAGTATCTGTCTGTAATTACTCCATGTGCAGCAAAAATTGAAACTCCATTGTAAATTAAAGTATGAGTAAATTTATCAGTTACTAACATACGCCTAGTTTGGCTTTCTGGATTGAAAAATTCTTTAAAAATATCATTTATATCATCATCAATGCATATCTCGTTAAAACCTACATTTTGAATATTTTCATCCAAATTAATAATAATTATACCCCATAATGAATTATAAATTTTACTATCAATACTCAATACTTTATCCCAAGATGTTATCCAAATAGATTTATTTAAAACAGGTCTTTTTGGTTTTTCACCCATATATAATGGATACAACCCACAACGTGCAATATGTGAATATGCTGAACTAAACTTATCTTCTCTGGGAATGCTCTTAGGCGGGGGTTCTTCAAATAAATCCTTTGTTCCATAAACATCAATTCTCTTATTTTTTGAATAAAAGTTTTCTGGCTTGAAATCCCACAAGTAATAACAACCGGAAAATATAACTAATCCTAAAGAACAAAAAGTAACGATATTAATTTTAGTCAACTTAATAGATAAAATCATAAAAACAGAAAACATTAACAACCACATACCATACGGAGAAAGAACACCAAGAATTTTTCCACCTTCTATTAAGTTTCCTAATAACCTAAGATGATCTGGTTGAAATATGCAAAAATTTGCAAATATTGTACTATCGCACCATATTACAATTTCTCCTTTTCCGTATTTAACAATTCCTCCTACTGGCCAATTTCCAACTAAATCATCCGCAGTCCAACTAAACTCACCAAAAAAATTTGGATTTGTATAATCTGCTGTTTCTGAAATCCAATTCGATGTCCACCCCCAAATATATCCTAGCCTAGTCATGCTCAAAGAACATGGCGTTTTAGGTCTAATGGAATACATGCGCATATTTGATAACCGAACTTTTGCATAATAATCTATTGCATCAAAGAGTGCATTATATTCCACATTAATACCAGTTCCTTTTAGAAGTGAATTGATAACCCTTCCGTGTCCGTAAAGATCGGTATGGTCTGCTACAACAACTAAACGCCCACCATTTGTAACAAATTCTTTTACTGCTTCTGCTTCTTTAACTTCAAAAGGCATGGTTGGAGTAATAATAAGTGCAACATCGAGAGTTGATAACACCTTTTTCAAGTCACCCCTAGCATCTATAGAAACCAATGAATACTTGTTTTGTAGCACCTCTTTCATTAATGAGTAAGAATAACCACTCTTGAGTGTTATCTCATTTACAGTATAGTTAGTCTTTGTATCTGCCCATTGATTAAAACATTCAATCAATCCCACTTTTGATATAGGTTTATGACTATAATAATTTGATAATATAAATACGATTGCAAGACAAAATATAAAAGCAATATTTTGAAACCTTGTAATAAGATAATTATGAAAACCGCAGGAATGGCTGGAACCTAAATATGCAAAAATCGTTGCAATTACAAAAAGGAAAATTAATAACAGTATTTCATCATATAATAATACGTCTTTAAACAAATAAGCGCCACTAAGGCAGATGAGAACTTGGCATAGTAAATAATAACAATTAACTGCTTCCCTTTTTTGAGCAAAACAGTGTCCTCCGATAAAACTGATTAAACAAATCAAAAGCACTAAAGAAATAATATGAGAATACTTATTGTCAAAATAGAATTTAATGTATGTTGTACTTATATTCGGAATAAAAGACATAATAGCTACAGTCAATGAAAGAAATACAAAAATTCTTGCGAAGTAGCTATGCCAAAAATTAAGGATAAGCACCACCAAAAACAGTACGAAGAAAGAAATTGATGGAATGAAATAGAAATACTTTACAAAAGCAACTATCAAACTGGAAAGTACAATTATTTTTATGAATTCCTTATTTTTTATATAGGAGATCATGTATTCCCTCTATTTTTTGAGGACTGCCCGTTGCTATTACGTATGTAATGTTGTTATACATAAAACACATCTCACTAATTAAGTTCCCGTCGAGAAACAGATTTCTTGCATCATCAACTACAATTTCTTTCTGTTGTTGCAACTCCATTGTTTTTTTGCCTAATGGCACATCATCAGCGATAAGAATATTTCCACTTGAAGTAATTATACTTGCTCCTGGCAATAATATTAAAAGTCTCCTATTGCATTGATTACTTGAGTCAATCTTATTTATTTTATATTTTTTCTTATTCACAATCTTTATATCAAGCTTTGAAATAGTTTCTTTTCTCTCAACAACTACGGTTAGATTTTCTTGAGCCAGTTTCTTTGGCATACTTGAAAAATTAGATGAATAATGAGGCGACAACCAATTATCTGTAGCACTTATTGATACGTCGACAACTGGTTTTATGTCAGATTGAAATTTATCAACCACACAAAAAAACAAAACCAAAAAAGGTAAAACACAAGAACTCCATTTGGTTTGTTCGGCAATTCGTTTTATAGTATAAAAGCCTAGTAAAAGCATTAGAACCGCTTTCGCTATTTCAAAATGATTTGGCACTCCTAATAAAGAACGAATCCAAAAAGGATTGTAGGGAGCGAGAAAGTCTCCTATAGGATCAGAGTCGCCAACATATACAAATCTCCTTCCTTTATTACATAAACCCTTTGCCAACAAAATAGGTGTACCTAATTTGGTGTAAGTCCATACCAATGGATAACCCCATAGGTCTTTTTTTAAAGTACAACCAATATTACTACAGTATAAAACATCTTTTTCAGAAGCTTTGAAAAGGGAAGGATTCATTATAGGCTTGTAAACATTCCAGGGACTTTTTCTGCGAAACGAATCACAATTGAAAGGCGAATCAGACCCGATAAAGGATGTTAAATTATCATGTTCTGCAAATACATAGTATTCTCCAGCAAGTGCATTCTTCAGTAAAAATTCAGGCCTTAAACTCGGTGTGGAAACCAATGATATAATCCATTTTTTATTTACATTTTCCGTAAAAATCCTACGAGATGCCTCTTCCAAAAATAACAAAGAACCAGTATCTGTAATATTTTTTAATAAACATAAACTTACCCCATCAAAAGCTTTGTTTTGTTTATCAGAAACAACTCCAACACATTCATTATCAAAGTGTATTAAACCAATTTCGTTCGCTATGGTACATGCGGAACAAATTACCAACAATGAGTAAACTATATATTCCCGTTTCCAGAAAAAATAGTAAAACAGAATCAATACGCAAATAGTCGGCAATGACCAGAACCAAATATGAACAACAGATCCAGGTATTCCCCAGTATCCAGCAATATTAATAACTATAATCAATGCTGGTAAAGAACAAGAAGCTTTCCATAATACAGTTTCTAACTTTGATTTATTCGAAAAATAAAAGTAAAAAATGGTTGATATTACCACTAAAACAAAAGGAACTTTAATCCCAAAAATAATCCCAAGAATGCAGATTATTAGTAGAATAAAACTACGGATAGTATGTTTGTAGATTAATGCAATGAATAAAAAGGAAGAACAACAAATCAGAAATGATAAGAAAGATAAACTATGGAATGTTTGACTTAAATAACTTAATAAACAAATAATACCAATAAAAAACAACGACCCTGCAATTTTTGCAGGGTCGTTGTTATATCCGAAAAGAGCTATCTGTCTTTTCTTTACTATTGACATCTTCTAAAGAGGTTTTATCTACACCCAACTGAACAACCCACTGAACATCCAGATGAACAACCTGATGAACAACCCATCGAGCAACCAGACGAGCAACCGTCTGAGCATCCAGATGAACGCTGGGCTGGTGGCAATTTACTGCTATTATATAATATAACTTTAGCTATTGACTCCGGAGAAGAAACCATATCTATTTTACCAGATTCTAAAAAGCTTTTTTCTGCCGCTGGGCTGGAAAAATTATATTTCTCAACGTTGTTATTTTCAGGTTTAAGAGAGTTTGCAAAACTTATATTTACTAGAAAACCAAAAATACTAGAAAATATCAAAACAGCAAAAACTGGAAAATTTACCACATTTTTCATATTTTCTCACCTCCTTTTAGTTTTATATTGATAAAATTAATTTGACATTCTGATACCTACGAGGTTAATTAAACATTTTTATAAGTACTATGTCCAGTAAATAATCAAAAATGTAATCGTTCTTTTGTTTGCAAGACAATTGTGCAATTAAACTTTTACGTATTCAGCCATATGATTTAAACCCACCCGCAAGCATCCCAAAGTAAGCTGCACAACCCGAAGCAAAAGGGGTGGGGTCGCCCATTAGAAGGCTTTTGTCAGGCGAAAAAGATTTTCCATAGCAAAAAATCATAGATTTTTTTGCATTATCAAACAAAATAATACTAATGTCTAACAAGCATTCATCCAATTAACCGCATCCGTATTTTCAACATTTTAGTTACGGATTATAAATCCACACCAGTCGGACCTTAAATAATAAATATTGATATTTTCTATTGCATTATTACAATAGCGTTTAAATGTTCTCTTGGCACATTTTTTTGCATAATTTTCAAACATTTAAAAAGAGAGGGTAACCATGGCAAAAACAATCAGGGTCAGATTTTCACATGGCGTAATCAAGCCTCTGGAAAAAGTAGAATTTTCGGAGGGAGAAGAATTTAATGTCACTATTCACGAAACACCTGAAAAGCCAAAAAGGAAATATTTTCGGGATGCCCTAAAAACCACAGCTGGAGGATGGAAAGATTTGATCGATGCTGAGGAACTGAAAAGAAATATTTATGCTGATCGTCTTATTAGTACAAGACCTGGGGCGAAACTATGAAATATCTGGTCGATACTGATTGGATAATCGACCACTTCCGGGGTGATGAACTAATAACACGGAAATTGGAAGACATAGCTTCTCAGGGAGTTGCAATAAGCATAATATCTTTGGCAGAAATTTATGAGGGTGTTTTTACTTCCAATGACCCCGCTAAAAGCCAGCAATTGTTAGATGAATTCTTGGCTCCCGATCTAAAAGTATTGGGTATCAATGAGGATATTTGCAGAGTATTTGGCAGGGAAAGAACTAACCTAAGAAAGAAAAAACAATTGATTGGCGATATGGATCTCTTGATTGCTTCTACAGCCCTACACTATAATCTCACGGTCTTAACAAATAACCTAAAGCATTTCAATACGGTAGAAGGATTAAAAACTTTTTCAATAAAAGCATGAGTTATGGGAACAGTCTTTTAGAGGATCACAAACCAGGGTCACCTTCATTATCCAATAACTTATTGATCCTTTAACACTTCAATCTTTTTCTGAGACCTTTCGGTATTACAGATCCCTTGTAATATCATGTCGTAGACAAATCATTTGTCATCAATAAATGTCCCCTTTTGTCTTATCCCCCCTTCACGAAAGCAAAATTATTCTCGTAACACTAAACAATAATCCTCTTCCCTTCCCCAAGAGTCGCCTTTGTTAATTCTTCCAGAAGCTCGTTCAGCCGGGGCGCCATAGACGTGGGGTCATAGACGACGCCGTCCTGCATTAATGCATTTTCGAAGAGCTGGTTTACGATCTTTTCAATTAAGGGCTGATAGCTGGGGGTCTCATTCATCCTGGCAAGATTCTGGATCATCCGATGTTTCCGGTTAATCTCCATAATCTTTTTGGATATCTTGTAATTACTATCCACCATCTGGATGAGTTTCTGCACATGCACGCTGGGTACTCCATCGGGATTTACAAGACAGCACGGGCTGTCAACCAGCCGGTTCGATTCTTTCACATCAATAGTCCTGTCCGCCAGGGTAACCTTAATCGTCTTCAGGAGATGCTTAAATATCTCCTCATAATCCTGAGGCTCTTCCGTAGTGTCCACAATCTTCTTATCACTATCCTTCAGCAAGTCCAGATTTGCCTGGTCGGCCGAACGGATGGGTTTCTTTTCAAATTCATGAAGTCCGGAAAGGAGAAATTCGTCATTCGGGTCTGTTAAATATAGAACCTCTATGTTTTTTTTCCTGAATATTTCCAGATAAGGGCTTTTTTCCATCGTTTCACGGTTTACCGCCGTTATGTAATAAACCTCTTTCTGGTCTGGTTTCATCCTGTCTATGTACTCTTTGAGAGAAAGAAACTCGTCTGGAGTCTTGCACATGGAGGAATTGAACCTCATCAACTGCGCTAAGGTATCCTTATTTTCAAAATCAAAGTGCACCCCTTCTTTCAGAATCCTTCCGAATTGTCTCCAGAAAGTTTCATATTTCTCCTTTTCATTCTTTGCCATGTCCTGCAAGAGCGTTAATATTTGCTTAACAAGGACGCTCTTCATCTTGTGGATTATCCTGTTATCCTGAAACGTTTCTCGTGAAATATTTAAAGGGATATCGGCGGAGTCTACCACGCCGTGGATAAACCTCATGTACTCTGGCAAAAGCATTTTACAGTCAGATTGGATGAGGATTTTATTGGAGTATAGCTGAATTCCATGTTCCAATTTTTTGAAGCCGTAGGTTTCGTAATTTGTGGATGGGCAATACAAGATACTAGAAAACTGGATTGGGGCCTCGGCAGAGGTATGCAGGCGGAAAAGAGGGGTATCTTCTGTGTTTGAGATAAATTTATAAAACTCGTTGTACTGCTCTTCTTTTATTTCCTTTTTAGGTTCTTTCCAGATAGCGGTAATCTGATTGGCCCGCTCGCCGCAGACCATAATGGGAAAGCTTACAAAATTTGAATATTTTTTGATGATGGATTCGATCCTGGTCTTTTCGGTATATTCCTTCTCCTCGTCTTTCAGGTGGACGATGATTTCCGTTCCCCGATTTTCTTTTTCAATCGGATTTAAAAAATATTTCCCCGTCCCATCCGAATGCCATTCATAAGCAGGTTCACCCTTTTTGTGGGATTTCGTCCTGATCCTGACTTCATCAGCCACCATAAATACAGAATAGAAACCCACACCGAACTGGCCGATAATATTTGAGTCCTTCTTTGCCTGCTCCGACAGATTTGCAATAAATTCAAGTGACCCCGATTTTGCAATCGTTCCAACATTTTGGATGATTTCATCCTTCGTCATACCAATGCCTGTGTCACTGATCGTCAGGGTTTTCTCCTTCTCATCGCTATCTATGCTAATATCAAGTGGACTCTCTTTCCCTTCATAATCCGCATTGGTAAGGGAGTAAAATTTCATCTTGGTCAAGGCATCGGACGCATTTGAAATAAGCTCCCTTAGGAAAACCTCCTTGTGCGTGTAAAGGGAGTGGGAAAGGATGTTCAATAACTTCTTTATCTCCGCTTGAAACTCAAAACTTTCTTCCTGCTTCATTTTTTCAGACATACACAACTCCTTGATTAAAAAATATCGGACAATAATCTCTTATACTATTTTCAACAAAAACTAAAAATAACAAAACTGGGGGAGATTGTCAATACCAGCACAAGCAATGAACGATAGAGAAAGGTACCCGTTTAGTTTTTTGGTAACAATTTAGTATTTTGAAAAAAATACCGTGAAAAGCTCCGTTAGGAGCGATATGTTTATAGACAAACCGTTATGCCACAATCAAGCTCCATCGGAGCGGAATGTTGTTTCTGTGTTTCACATGCCGCTCCGATGGAGCTAAGGTTTTGTATATCACATTTTTCTATAAACATTTCACCCCTACGGGGTTATTTTTCAAAAAACTAAAGTGTTACGTTTTTTGAAAAATTCCTGTAATGATGCGATTGTCATGCAATGTAGGGGTAATTCATGAATTACCCCTACATACTGCCACCAAGGCAGTTTCAACTACTAATGTTTTCAAAAAACTAAACTTTTACAGAAAAAGCAACATCACGTTTCCGAATAGTTATGGATAAAAGAAGTGGCTTTTTTTATAATATTTTACTAAGGTTAAATTAGGCTGCCTGCGGCAGCGACTTTTAAGCTCCCCTCTAGAAAGAGGGGCCGGGTGTGTGTTGCGGCAAACTTACACACCCCTGTATCCCCTCTTTTTAGAGGGGAATCACAAAAGATTGAAATTCCTGAACATTAAAATTACCTTATGCCCGAAGGGCAGAAAGGTTATAGCCAGCGGCGGTAGCGCCCCATATGCATTAAATGAGGCACGGACAAACAATCCCTGTTAAAAGAATACAGGGACATGGTTTGTCCATGCCACCCTAAAACCCGCATAAATAAAATGAAAATTCCTATATAATCGAGTTATATTGTTTTTTCGTATCTCCTTTTTTTTGTAATAAACTGTTACCTTTACGAGACTATGCAAGGCAGTCATAACAAAAACGAGTTGCCTTATTATACACGCAAGGTTGTTCAATACCTTGCATTTTCCTTTTTTATTTACTTACTCCTCTTCTTAGACCCGCTCACGGAAAAGGATTTTCAGGGTAATATATTTCTCCGAATGAGCCCACTTTCCGCCATCGGGGCGATGATGGCTGCAAAGACTTTTATCCTGAAATACTGGCCTGCCCTTCTTGTGTTATTTCTTACAATTCCCTTCGGACGTTTCTTCTGCGCCTGGGTTTGTCCGCTGGGAACTACC
>JANLHY010000211.1 GCA_024653795.1 Candidatus Brocadiaceae bacterium
AACAACCGTTTCCACACCATGAGATAATAGGAATGATCGTAACTTTTCATTGTCGAACGTTTCTAACGCCGTACGGAGAAAATTTCCTCCCTTCCCGTATGCCTCTATAAATGCCTGCAATGGAGCGGTGTTGGTTACATTGCAACGACCAGTAGCACACATGAGAAGCTTTTTACCTAAACGGTCGTTTTTTTCAAGCAGAATAACCTTTTTCCCCCTTTCAGCAGCACGACCAGATGCCGTCATTCCCGCAGGGCCACCGCCAATAACGATAAAATCATAATTATCCGTCATATTCTTATAAGGGGGATTAACTTATTTATTGATGGGTGCGCTCCTGCTTCACCCATCCTACATGATTGCCATAATTGCAGTAATAGAAAAAAGTCGTTGGGTTTTTGTCTTTTAAAACCCAACCTAATTTATATGCTCACTTTTCACGCCTGCCCGGCAGCAGACAGGTCAAAATGACTCTTCCCCATTTTCATGAGGACAGGTTTATGCCTACATATACGCTTTATATATGCATAATAGCCGTAAATATACACAATAAGTGGATTATATCCAAGTGTTTTTCTGTAATCTTATATTGCCATTTTGAAACACGACACTAGTGGATTGAGTAGTTTCATTATAGAGAAATTCCGCATTGATAGAGGTCAAAAAGACGGTGTTGGAAATGCAACATTTAATTTTTCTTGACAATTTGTCCTGTAATACTAAAATGCTGTTTAATTTGCGTATTATCTTAAGGCATTAGAGGATAAGAACATGAAAAAACCATCTCTGAATGCAGTTTTGTTTCCTATCAAATCGGTTTGCAACGTTATAACCTTTTCTGCTTGTATCCTTATTATTGCCTGTTGCGGATGCGGCAAAGAAGAAAAGGAGGCTGAAAAAGCTGTAGAATTCAAAGAACTCATTTCAGCCACTGCTGAAAGTCAGGTGCCAAAGGCCGATGAGGAAGCTGCCCCAGTTAAGGATAAACAAGCCAAACCTGCGGTACCTGAACAACCTGCACAACCAGTTCAACCAGAGGTCGTTAAGCCAGTCACTGTACAAGACCTTTATAATAAGGGTGTAGAATGTTTAAGCCAGGGTCAGTTAAAAGACGCCATTGAAGCGTTTAATAGGGCGACAGACATGGATTCCACTATGGTTGATGCCTATAAAAAGAAGGCCATTGCCTGCAGTAAACTTGGTATGATGAATGAGGCGATTATTTCCTTTAAGAAGGTAGTTGAGTTGAATCCT
>JANLHY010000217.1 GCA_024653795.1 Candidatus Brocadiaceae bacterium
TCCTTTATGCCTTCTCTCTCCTCCTAAAAAGACCAAAAGATATAAATAATGGATAAAACTTATATTTTTTTTCTACCACTCCTCCTTTTGCTAAATATCTTTACATGATTCACTAAAACTAACTGATACAACTTTTAAATAGCCAAGTAAAGTGTAATGTCTTTAAACACTTGAAGGGTTGAGCTGCTCTTTCTCTTTGAGGGCGGCCTTTCTGCTCAACTTAACTCTTTTTTGATCGTCTATTCCAATTACTTTTATCATAATTTCCTGGCCTACCTGGACAACGTCTTCGACTTTTTCAATATAGCTGTCAGACAATTCAGAAATATGTACCAGTCCATCATGTCCCGGGAAGATTTCTACAAAAACACCGTATTCTTTTAAGGAAAGTACTTTTCCCGTGTAGGTTTTACCAACCTGGACTTCCTCTGTCATACGTTCAATCCATGTCTTAGCTTTTTGCGCTGATTCGGTAAGCGCTGCAGAAATAATGACAGTACCATCATCTTCGATCTCTATCTTTACAGAAGTTTCTTCCTGTATTTTCTTGATATTTTTACCGCCAGGCCCAATAATCAGGCCAATTTTTTCAGGATTAATTTTAATATGAATCACTTTTGGCGCATATACAGAGATCTCTGGTCTTGGATTTTCAATAACCTTTGCGAGTTCCTGAAGGATATGAAGTCGGCCTTCTTTCGCTTGTGTTAGGGCATCCCGCATTATTTTTTCTGTGATTCCGGCGATTTTGATGTCCATTTGCAGGGCAGTAACGCCTTTTTCAGTTCCAGCAACTTTAAAATCCATGTCGCCCAGGTGGTCTTCAGTTCCCAAGATATCTGATAATATACATACGTTGTTCCCTTCTTTAATCAAACCCATGGCTATACCTGCAACTGGCGCATGTATGGGAACGCCGGCGTCCATCATGGAAATGGTTCCGCCGCAAACTGAGGCCATTGAAGATGAACCGTTAGATTCCATAATGTCAGAAACGACTCGAATCGTGTAAGGGAACTTGCTTGGTTGGGGTAACACGGCCTCCAATGCGCGTTCTGCCAATGCTCCGTGTCCGATTTCACGTCTGCCTGGCCCACGCAAAGGTTTTACCTCGCCGACGCAGAAAGGAGGAAAATTGTAGTCCAACATGAATTTTTTCGAATATTCATCTTCGATGGTGTCTACTCTTTGTTCGTCCATGGTTGTGCCCAGCGTTGTTACCACAATAGCCTGCGTTTCACCCCTTGTAAATAAGGCTGAACCGTGAGTTCTGGGTAAAATGCCTACTTCACAGGAAATAGGGCGAATATTCGTTAATCCGCGCCCATCAGGTCTCTTTCCTTCTTTTATGATTTGGTCGCGAACTATCATTGTTTCTATTCTTTCGAAGACTGCCTTAATTGTCTTTTTTGTCGGCGCACCTTCCTGATCGGTACAATATTTATTTATAATTTCATTTAGTATTTCGTTTAATGCCAGCTTTCGTGCATCTTTTCCTGGCGTTAGATTCTTTTCTAATATTTTGGAGTAGTATTTCTTTTTGATTTCTTCTGTAAGAGCCGTATCAATTTTTAATGGCGGGACAGGTTGTTTTGCTTTTCCACACTTGACTAATAGTTCCCTCTGAAGTTGTACGATTTCCTTGATGAAGGTATGCCCAAACATAATGGCATCTACCATTTGTTCTTCTGGAATTTCTTTGCTTGATGCTTCTACCATCATTACCGCTTCTTCCGTTCCTGACACGACAAGGTCCATGCTGCTCAGCGCCAGTTCAGAATGGGTTGGATTGATAACAAATTCTCCATTGATTTGGCCTACTCTTACAGAACCTGTTGGTCCGCAAAAAGGAATACTTGAAACAGATAAAGCAGCAGATGCACCGATCATAGCAAGGATATCGGGGTCATTTTCTTTATCTGCGGAAAAAACCATGGACATAACTTGGACTTCGCGGAGGTATGTTTCTGGAAAGAGTGGCCTGATGGGACGATCTATTAACCGCATGGTTAATGTTTCTTTTAAGGTAGGTCTTCCCTCTCTCTTAAAAAAACCGCCTGGAAACTTTCCGGCGGCATACATTTTTTCCCTGTAATCTACGGTTAGAGGGAAAAAATCAGCTTCTTCTTTTTCTTCTGGCGCTGATACTGCTGTGGCCAAGACCATCGTATCTCCGTATCGAACGATAGCTGCGCCGTCAGCCTGCTTTGCAATTTTACCTACTTCTATACTGAGGGTTCTTTTGCCGATCAACTTTTCTACTTTACAATACACCATTGGATACCTCCAAACTTATTTCTTATTTGCCTTGACCAGCAAAAGGAATAAATGATATGAATTTTTTTATGCATTTTTGGGATAGGTCTATAA
>JANLHY010000223.1 GCA_024653795.1 Candidatus Brocadiaceae bacterium
TATTGCTTTGTTGTCAATAGTCTTGTGTATAAAATGCAAAAGTTTCGTTTAAGATCGGAGGGTATTTTTCATACCCTTGTGTGGTTTGAATTTAGTCTGATCCTTGCTAACTGTTTTTTAAGGAATGTTTAAAAATCAACTCCTTCATCTCCGAAACGGCCTGCTGTATGCCTACAAAGACCGCGCGTGACACAATGCTGTGCCCGATATGCAATTCCTCGACATCAAGGGATTCCACAAGTAATCCAACGTTCTGATACGTCAGGCCGTGTCCTGCGTTTACTTGTAATCCCAATTCTTGAGCCGCCTTTACGCCAGCCTGAAGCTTTTCAATTATTTTATTCCTGGTAGCCATATCTTTTGCATTCGCATAATTTCCCGTGTGCAATTCAATGTACTGTGCACTCACATCCTTTGATGCGGCTATCTGATTTTCTTCAGGGTCGATGAAAAGACTGACCAGGATGCCGGCGTCTTTAAATCTTTTGACTGTATCCATAATTGTCTTTTTTTGAGATACAACGTCCAACCCGCCCTCTGTCGTAATCTCCTGCCTTTTTTCAGGCACAAGGGTAACCTGCTCCGGTTTTGTTTTCATCGCAATATCCACTATTTCTGGCGCTGTGGACATTTCGAGATTCAGCTTGGTAAATATCGTTTCTCTCAGCAATCTGACATCGCGATCCTGTATATGTCTTCGATCTTCCCTCAGGTGCACGGTAATAATATCTGCACCACCAAGAACTGCAAGCGAAGCTGCTGTCGCAGGGTCAGGTTCGAATGTCCTTCTGGCCTGTCGTATCGTGGCAATATGGTCTATATTTACGCCTAATTGTATCATTTTACCTCAAGGGAACGCATTTTTTCGCGGATATCTAAGTGTACCTCTGGTAATTTATCAACCAGTTCGACATTTTTTGGTAAATTACATTTTATTGGCTGCTTATACGGCCCAGGCGGCCTTAACAAAGTAACGTCAATATACATCACAACGTCTTCAGCGCCCAGCTTATCCAATACAAGTTTGGGACCTTTTACCCTTACATTGGCATATTCATCCTGGAGTTTGATTTCATAGGGATATTCTGCCGGTCTCATTACCTTGATCTTTATTTTCTCAAGGAATCTTGTTTCCTGTTGTTCCACCATTTGTATCCATACCCGCACGTCTTCGTTACAGGTAACTGGCACCGAAAGGTTTTTATCACCTCTCTTAACAATAACTTTCTGGTCAATTCCGATCCTCCAGGGAAATGTCCGGTTTTGCTCAGAGGTAATTCCACCGATATCAACAGGAATGGTATTGACAAAAGAAGCCTCTTTTAAGGTATTGAGAGGTCCCATTACCTCAACTTCCCCTGGAAATATGAATTCATTTGCAATCACATACCCAATGGCTGGCTCGCCTTTCTTTTGTAAATTGACCTTTAATTTTTTCTGCTGTAATTTACCAAGTAATATGTCGAATTTATTTGGATAAACAGATACCAATTTGACGGCGTTGGGTAGATTCAGATGTTCTCTCGCTATGGGAACCGTTTGCTTCACCTGATCTTCTATTCCTTCCGGCGATTCCTTTACGATATACCGTGCCTGGATTTGCCGGTCTTTTATCATACCTTCAACATTTTCGATAATACTTTGTGGTCCACGCAGATGTACGGTTATCTCCTCAGTACTCTGTTCAAGTACGGTAATACCTTCAGGAACAGAAACATTCAATTTAACCACTTCCGTTAAATCCTCCGTCTGTCGATTAATCGCATAGAGCCAGAGCGCAACCGCCATGACCAGGGCCATAAATTTTGTGAGGATATTGCCAGTAAATATTTCCTTGATCACACCTGTTGGCTCCTTGCGATACCAAATCTTTCTGTGGAAAGTTCATCGAGTATCTTTTTTAACCCTTTCTCATCGATATCCCGATTTAACGCCCCCTTGAATCCTGTCGAGATTACACCTGTTTCTTCAGACACAATAATAACGATGGCATCGGTTTCTTCTGTCAGTCCAATACCTGCCCTATGGCGTGTACCGAGGCTCTTTGATAGCTCCATATTTTCAGTAAGCGGGAGCAAGCAACCCGCCGCAATTATTTTCTGCTCCTGAATAATAGCAGCCCCGTCGTGCAAAGGGGAACCATGCCAAAATATGGTACATATCAGTTCGCTTGATACGTCCGCATTTAATCTCGTTCCAGTTTCTATAAAACTATCCAGACCAATCTCTCTCTCTATGGCTATTAACGCACCAATTTTATTTTTAGACAAAGTTCCAATAGCTTTTATAATTTCATTAGTCACTTTGTATTCAGGCTTCAAAAACACCCGAAAGACAGGGTTTTGACCCAGCCTTAACAAGGCGCGTCGAAATTCTGGTTGAAAAAGAATAATTATCGGAATGATAAATACTGGCACAAACTCTATTATCAGCCAGTTTATTGTATAGAGTTGTAATTTTCGCACGAAGAATAGCACTCCTACGGAGATCAAAACTATAATGAACGCCAGCCCCCTTAAAATACTCGTCCCGCGGGTGCCCTGCATGATCCTTAATACAACATACACCACCATGAAGATAAGAAATATCTCACCCAGTGATCTGCCGATCATCCAGGCATTTACATTTTCAAATAATTCGAATATTCTTCCAAGCATTAGCTATTCCCTATTGCATCGCAAATCTTTACAACCTGGACGGCTTCACGCACGTCATGAACCCGCACAATATGTGCGCCATTCATAACTGCAATAGCCAGGGTTGCAAGCGTTCCGTATAAACGCTCACGGGTCGAAAGCTTCAAAATAGTGCCAATAAACTTTTTTCGTGACGTACCGATGAGTATGGGAAATCCCATAGTTTTAAATTCTTTCAACCTTTTTAGAATTTCCAGATTCTGATGTAGTGTCTTACCGAAACCAATCCCAGGATCCAGGATAATTTTATCTTCATCTATTCCAGCATTGATTGCGCGAGAAACGGATTTCCTCAGATATGACATTATTTCTGACATTACATTTTTACGAATTGGGTATTTCTGCATTGTTCTTGGGTTGCCCTTTTTGTGCATTATGATGACGGGCGCTTTTGCCTCTGCGGCGACCTTTGCCATATATTTATCCGTGAGCAATCCACCAATATCATTTATAATCGAAGCCCCTGCATCAATGGCCTTTTCTGCGACTTTTGCCTTATAGGTGTCAATTGAAATAGGTTTCCGGGTCTGTTTCGATAATATTTTTATAAGAGGGATTACCCTTTTTAATTCTTCAGCTTCTGATATTGGATATGCGCCTGGTCTCGTAGATTCACCTCCGACATCAATGATATCAGCCCCTTCTTCTATCATTTTTAACGCATGATTAACGGCATTTTCTGCCGTATCATATCGTTTGCCATCATAGAACGAATCCGGGGTTACGTTTAGTATCCCCATGACGTGTGTTCTTCTGCCAAGATGCAATTTACCATGTGGATACGCTACATCGAACAGTTCTCTTTTAAAATTATCATTTTGAATCTCACATTCTATTCCTTCTAAACAACTATACCCAATTACTCGTGGACTGTTTTCAACAACTTCTCGCATTGTCACCAATCCTCTTCCATCGCTTCCACAATGCTTTGAGCCACTCTTACAAATGCTTCATTACCGGCAGAACTAAGCGTCTCATTTCTCCGAACAATAAATTCCGTTGGTCTTGTGATATTTTTCCGTTCAATAATTGTCCTTCCCGTCCGCTTATCGACCCATCGAATATCAACACCAACAGAAACCCGGCTTTCAACGATATTAGCCTTCGTATCTTCAATGATTACATTTTCATTGACGCTGGAAATCTTCCCAAACAAGATAGAATCTGCCTCATCTTTATCAACAATGTCAAGGCGCGTCCTTAATAATATTTGGTCTCGTACTGCCTTGGTAAGATCAAATTCATATCCTCTGCGAAAGGTATTATTGTCAAAGATTGGCACATAAATACTCCGAACATTGGAACGGAGCAATGATTTAGAACTATAGCCACAACTTCCAAGTGAAATAAACAGTAACGACAAAATGATAAATGAAAAAACTGTTGTTAAATTAGTCCTTCGGCAACTTGATTTATTTGCATGTAGGGGCAATTCATGAATTGCCCCTACATGATTGAAATTCCTACACATTAAATTAGGTCTCCTTCGGTGACTACTCAAATTAGAATATTTTTTCATGGTTATTGAACCTTTTCCATTTCTTATTTTATAGCCTCAATCATTCTCAGGAATTCTAATCTTTCATTAGCCCGCTCCGCCCAGATGGTACCAGGAAAATCAGTCTTGACGTACTCAAAATACATAGCAGCAGCCGCAGGTTTCTTGCGTCTGAGATAAAAATCGCCGATATTAAATTCCCGTTCTGCCTCAATAATCCTTATTTCTTCGATCAATCTCTTTGCATCCTCTGCATGTACACCATTTGGGTTCGATACTAAATATTCTTCAAAGCCCTCCCTTGCAGAGATCAGAAGGCCATAGTTTCGTTCCTGTTGCTTCTCATGAGACACCTTCGTAAGGGGTATCTGGTATTGAACATAAGGAACCCATTCGTTTTTTGGATAATTTTCCAAAAATTTCTCATACGTGTCAAGGGCTTCTTCATATTGTTCAAGTTTAAAATAGCAATCCGCTATCTTCACCAGTGCATCAGGGGCAAGGGGGCCTAAATGGTGTTTTTCTATGATCTTTTCGAAGACACTTATAGCCGCTTCCTCATTGGTATCCATCTGGGCAATACCCATCTGATACTCTCTTTCCAGTATTTCCTTTGTCCTTTTTGTGCCTGGATATTTTTGCAACGCCTTCTCATACGCCTTTAAAGCCCTTTTGTAATCGCCATTAAGAAAATATGCCCAACCGATATTTATCTGAGAAACTTCCGCATATTCAGAACGGGGATCGGTATTAATAATCGATTCGAATTCTTTTATTGCATTAATATATTTTTGTTCCACAAGAAGAGAAAGCGCATATTTATAACGTTGTTCCAGCGTAGTAACGTCAGTAGACGGAGAATCCATCCAACCTGTCTCTTTATTCCACACCCATTTTGCATAGGAGGGAGTTGCCGGCATGCACATTATTATAAATAGTACTGAAAGGGTATACTCTATTTTTCTCATCGTATTCGTTCTCATTTGTTAAAACTTGACGTATTTCCATGCGTTTAGTTTCTTGTTTAGTATTGAAGTGATATAATATCTCAGCATCTTTTCTATTTCAATACAAATAGGTAATTGTATTTTTACACGTTCCAATTTTTGCAAATTAAGGTCTGCTAATCGCCCTGCAATCAGTGCAACACCAGCAGGGACAATAATTCCATTCCTATACTTTACCTGACATGTTCTACACAACACACCGCCTTCTTTTGCATTAAAATGCACTTTAGATATGTGCTGAATACTTTTCTTGCAATTGACACAATGTCTCCATTCAGGTAAATAACCCAGAATATGCAGCATTTTTATCTCAAAAACCAACAACCGTATTGTGGCATCTGTATCTGTCGATATTCCCGTTAACGTATTTAAGAAGATATCAAAGAGTTGTTCGCATGGGTCGCTTTCCTCAGTAAACTCGTTTACAAGCTCGGCTATATATGAAGCCTTATAGTATTTATCAAGATTACTTCGGAGTAGCGGGTAATTCTCCTGTAAAATAGCCTCCGTAAGGGTATGAAGATGTGTATGTTCTTTTTTAATAAAGAGAATCTGGTAGTACGTTAAAAGGTCGACTGCTTTTGAACCGTGCTTGACGGACGCACGTTTAAACCCTTTCGCAATGGTATGAATCTTCCCGTAGTCACGGGTGTAAAAAGTAATTATTTGACTGGAATCACTATAATCTGTCCTTCCCAGTGCAATTGCCTCCGTTTTGAAGACAGACATATCATGTAAGGAAACATTGATTAATGAGGTATAGGGACACACAACCCAAAACTCGACAACAGTTCTCCTTCTCTTTGATGCATTTTTTTTGCCGCACTTTTTTGCTCGTCATTATATCCGAGCAGGTGTAATAATCCATGAACCAGGTAGAGTGCAATTTCTCCTTCAACGGCACAATCGTGCTTTTGTGCTAATTTCTTAGCCATTTCAACAGAGATGATAATTTCACCCGTTAGAGTATTTCCGCGTACAGCCCCTTTTTCCCCGGCTGTTTTTTTTGTCCTTTCTTGATCCCCTCCCTTAATTTCCCTTTTGTTTGCAATTCGGTCAAGGTTATACGACGCTTTATCATTATTGAGAGACGTTTCGTGGTAAGCAAAAGTAATCACATCGGTAGCATAATTATGACCGAGAAAGGTTTTATTAATTTCTTTTATCCGCTTGTTGTCGGTAAAAACGATGTTGAGTTCCGCATCTTTTTTTTCAAATTTTAGGACACTTCTTACGATTTTCTTTATACTATTTTTGTCAATAGGATAGAGTTTTTGCAGGTTTATAATTTCTAGTTTATTATATATTTTTGCACGGTTACAACTCATACGCATCGACAATATCCTGTACCAGCTTGTGGCGGAAGATGTCTGCCTTGGTCAGGTACACAAAGGAAATATTATTGATGTTCATTAACCTTTCTTGTACATCAATCAGGCCAGAGATATCTCCGGCGGACAAATCAACCTGGGTAATATCTCCCGTTACCACCACCTTTGATTTCATACCGAGTCTTGTTAAGAAAGTCTTCATTTGCTTTACCGTGCAGTTTTGCGCCTCATCCAGAATAATAAAGGCATCGTTCAAAGTCCTTCCACGCATATACGCTAGAGGGAGAATTTCTATAAGGTCACTTTCGAGATATTTTTTTACGTGTCCAACATCCATCATGTCTGCTATGGCGTCGTAGAGCGGACGCAGATACGGATTTACCTTTGCCTTGATATCACCCGGCAGATATCCAAGTTTTTCACCCGCTTCAACAGCCGGTCTTGCAAGTACAATCCTTCTGATACGACTACTTTTAAGAAACGAAAGCGCCATGGCAACGGCCAAATAGGTCTTCCCCGTTCCTGCAGGACCGATACAAAAAACCAGATCATTTTTTTTGATCGCCTCTATGTATTTCGTTTGCCCCTCTGTCTTTGGTTTTATAAAAATACCTTTTTGAAAGACATCGATAGTCTGAATAGATTCTTCCGTCGCTTCGTTCTTTGCATCGATAATGGCTTGCTCCACGTCTTCCAGGTCTAATCTTCCCGTAGAACGAACAATTTCTAATAATTTGTTCAATACTTCTTTGCTCGTATCTACCCGTTCTTTTTCTCCTTCCAGTTTCAGTAATCCATGCCGTGCTACTAATTGTATTTGAAAGGCATCCCTGACAAGACGGAGATGCCGGTCATGGCTGCCGTACAAAATGGATGCCTCCGCGTCGTTTTCAAGAATAACGGTGTTTTGATACGTTGAGGGTTCTTGAAGATATTCTTTGTTCACATGAAGTTTTTGGATTTTAACTTTTTGGTTCATAATTAAATGAATTTAAAAATTACCAAAGAATAATATGCAACCGGCATACTAATTAACAAACAATCTATAACGTCCAGTATCCCGCCAAAGGCGGGTACCAGGGTACCCGCATCCTTCACATTGGCGTCCCTTTTCAGAAGCGATTCTGCCAAATCGCCCAGCAGGGCTGAAAAACCCACAATTATTCCAAACACGACCGACCACTTCAGGCTGAATACCCTGATCGCAGGGATCAAACTAAAAATTACGGCTATTAAAACACTAAACAAAAGAGAGAAGCATGCCCCTTCGATCGTCTTGTTTGGGCTAATAACCTTTGCTAACTTGTGTTTGCCGTACTTTCGGCCTAATAAATACCCCCCGATGTCGCCAAACTTGGATACTAACAAAACCATAACGAGTATACACACACCATTATGAAGGTAACGTAAAGTAACGGCAAAGCTTAAAAGAAAAAATATATAGAGAATTCCAAATATGGTTACCGAAATATTTTTTACGGCATCCTTTGTGCCACGCCTAAAGGCCTGGATTAGCAAGAGCCAGAAGATAAGTACAAGAAAGATTTCCTGTCTGAAAAAAGTGTAATCTACCGAAAAATTCTTGCGTACAGAGAGCCAATATGCCACAAACAGCCATACACCCGTAACAATACCAGATATGCGAAATGGAGCGAATCCGTTCTTACCTACAATATTGTAAAATTCATATAAACCAATAATTCCGGCTAAAGTCGCCAAACATCCAAATCCTATATCTGTGGCAAATATGGAATCAAGCAACAGAACGCCAAAGAACGCTGCGAACATGATAACGCCGAGTACGACTCTAGTTTG
>JANLHY010000240.1 GCA_024653795.1 Candidatus Brocadiaceae bacterium
TGTGTCGATTCGAGGCAAAAATTTAACTGCTTGGTGTGATTTTGTATTGAAGTTCTCATTGGCGCTTCATTATATCAGGGGGCTGGATTACCTCAATAAGATTATCCCTCTTGCAACGGATAAATAAAGGAAAACTGCATTCTCGGACAGCCTGTTTTACATTGACAAATTTGCTTCGATTCTTCCAATAATTTTCAAAAGACTTTTATCCCTTTTTAGTGTTTACTTTAGAATGCCGCGGTTGTTGCGCTCTTTTTGCGGCTTTTCTTCAGGTCTTGCTCATAGTATTTCATCACACCTTTCAGTGAACACAGGCTACCGCACATGGTGCAGGTATCCTCGTCCATGGGTGGGCGGCTATTACGGATCTCCTGGGCACGTTCTTTGGTGATAGCCGTTTCGTACTGGGTCTTCCAGTCAAGGTCCCTCCGGGCAATACCCATCTTGAGGTCTAAATTCTTTGCCTTGTCCTTGAGCTTTACCATGTCACCCACATGAGCAGCAATACGGGCAGCCATTACGCCTTCGCGGACATCGTCAGGGCCAGGAAGGGCGAGGTGTTCAGGTGGTGTAACGTAGCAAATGAAATCTGCCCCGTAACACGACGATAAAGCTGCACCAATGGCCGATGTGATGTGGTCATATCCAGGGGCAATGTCTGTGGTAATGGGTCCGAGCATATAAAATGGGGCATTATTGCTGAGCCTCTTTTGAATAATCACATTAGCCTCAATTTCATCAATGGGGATGTGTCCAGGCCCTTCTACAATAATCTGCACACCTTTACCTTGGGCGTATTCGGCAATCTCTGAGTTGATAATGAGTTCCTGTATCTGGGCGCGATCCGTGCTGTCGTGGATGGCTCCGGCCCTGAGACCGTTTCCAAGGCTGAGGATGACGTCATGTTTTTTCATGATGTCAATAAGGCGATCAATCTGTTCATACAGCGGATTTTCTTTCTTGTTATGATTCATCCATGCGGTCAGGAACGAACCGCCGCGGCTGACGAGTCCACCATACCGATATCCCTGTTTCCTGAGCCGTTCAAGTGTTATGAGGTTTATGCCGCAATGGATGGCCATAAAACCGATACCCTCTTCTGCCTGTTGTTCTATAACGTCAAAGAGGAAATCGGCCTCCATGTGTACGACAGAACCTTTTTTCTTATTGGTTTCAATTGCCGCCTGATAAAGGGGCACGGTGCCTACGGTGAGAGAAATGGAGTCCAGTACCCGTTTTCTTATTTTTGTCAAGTCTCCTCCGGTTGAAAGTTCCATCAGGGTGTCCGCCCCATATTTTTCGGCGGTTTGCGCCTTTTTCACCTCCATCTCAATATCAATAATATCAGGGGATGTTCCAATGCTGGCATTTACCTTTGTCTTGAGTCCTTTACCAATACCGACCACACGCGCCTTTCTATTTGGGTTTCCATAGATAACGATCTGTCCCTTTGCAATACCTTCACGGATAAATTCCGGTGAAACGTCATCATAGGCAGCGGCCTCTTTCATAGCCTCCGTTATGATACCTTCGCGTGCGAGTTCTAACTGAGTTTTCATGTACTTTTACTCCAAATTAATTAGACCTTCAGAAACTTTCTTACACCACTAAGACACTATGGCACAAAGAATAAATTTGGTTTTGTTTTGCCTTGCAAAACAAAACGGCCCTTTTTGTAGCGCCGAACCCTTGTGGTCGGCTAACGGCGGGGGATAAACCCCCGCGCTACAAGATCGGTTTGAAATTCCTATACATTGAATTAGGCTACCTTTGGTAGCAACTTTTAGGCTCCTCTCTAGAAAGAGGGGCTGGGGGGGGGTGTTATGGAAAACTTACACACCCCTTTATCCCCTCTTTTTAGAGGGGAATCAAAAAAGATTGGAATTCCTATGCATTAAATTTAGCAAAACAAGCTCATATTATAATGTCTTTGTCTATATTATCACTAAATATTTTTATTACTGCCTCCTTGTTATAGTTATACTTTTGTGTATCCAGTCTTTTATCAAATGGAATTGTGCCTAATATCGGAAGACCTGTGAGCCTCTTGATTTCATCGGTGTTTGTATCTTTGACAATGGTATCACAGTTTTCTGCAGATTCGTTGATAATGATTCCTTTGACGTCCAGTCCATGTTGGCGGGCATAGGAGACGGTTAGTAATGTGTGGTTTATGGTGCCAATGGTAGGACGGCAGACAACTATTAAGGGCAGTTCCATTTCTTAGGCCATATCCACGACAAAATAATATTCGTCTATAGGAACCAGTAACCCGCCGATACCCTCGACAATCATGTATTCGTGTCTTTCGCATAACGTGTCGTAGGCCGTATTTATTTTATCCGTGTCTATCTTTGTATTGCTCAATCGTGCCGCTACCGTGGGGGCAAGGGGCTGTTCAAGGCTGACGGGGTTGATGAGTTCGTATTCGTCCTCTGCTTCCGCCAGAAATTTTAAAAAGACGGCGTCGTCGGATATCAGCGCATTATTGACTCGTTTACAACCCGTAGCGACCGGTTTCATGACTCCAACGTTCAGCCCTTTATTTTTGTAAAGGGCTGCCAATCCGCCTGCCACAAGGGTCTTTCCCACACCCGTATCCGTGCCTGTTATAAAATATCCCTTTGCCATGGTTATTTCTCCAGATTAAAATGAGTGAACTTAACGCTCTTCGAGCGGACTCAATCTTGCAAGTTCAAGTTGTCAATGCAAGGTTGTTTGTTTTTCTTTAGCCCCGGAGGGGCGGCCTGTTTGTAGTAGCATTGAATGCAAATTAAGGTATTTAGCTCCAGAGGAGCGACCTGTTTATTTTATTTGTCAAACAAATATGCATCTTATAGTTCACATCAGGTCGCTCCTACGGAGCTTTGGGGGTGTTTTAATTCCATTTCTACAAACAGGCCGCCCCTCTGGGGCTACACTTGTCCTCGACCCAGATCGGGGATTCGTTCATCTCCGGCAGGTCTAGGTTTAGCATTCCATACACAAATAAATTATAATTACCATATCTCACTATCGTCAGAATACTTATACTAACACCACCCCGCAAACCCGCATAAATAAAATGAAAATTCCTATACAATTTAATTAGGCCTTCGGCGACTTTTTATGCCACTAAGCCACAAATCCACAAAGAAAAATCTTGGTGTCTTAATGACTTTGTGGCAACTTTGAATTTCCTTAACGTTGAGCTAGATATTCTCTTTTGTTTGTGACAGGTCTTCGTCTATTTCTCTTTCGATTTCTGACAAAGGTATCCTTGCTTTGCACTGTGACCTTTCTTCAAGAAACTTCTGGAATGTCTGACTGTTGCGAAGCGCTTCTACCTCTCTGTCAAAATCATCTGCCTGTGAAAGGATAAATTCTTCACCATCAGATGTGAGCACTAACACAGGTTCTTTGCGAGCCATACCTATCAATTTATCCAGTTCCGGTTTTTCTTGCTTAAGATTGATAGTTTTCATAATTTAATTTCATGTCATTCGATGAGTAAGCATACCTCAACAAAGCTACTTTAAAACCCGCGCAACGATGAGTTGAGGAGAGCGGTGGCATTATCGCCGCATCCCTCTCGAACGATAAATTAGGATGCCTTTGGCAGCGACTTTTAAGCTCCCCTCTAGAAAGAGGGGCCGGGGGTGTGTTACGGCAAGCTTACACACCCCTTATCCCCTCTTTTTAGAGAGGAATCATAAAAGATTGATCCTATACATCAAGTTAGCACTTCGTTGCCTTTCTTATCTCCTCTATGAGAGACTTAACCTCTTCTATCGTCTTGGGCGGATTATTCAGGTGAATAATCGCATGGCAATTCGGAGATATTGGTCGCAAATCCTGAATTGGATCAACTTGATATTCCGTGTTTTTTTCCGATAATTGCCGCAGATGATGTATATGTATATGACCCTGAGCAATTTCCCCGTACACATCCGCCAAGATCATGTCGCACACAGAACACTTGCAACCGTAATGTAAAATGCATTTTTCGCGTGCGGCAGCACTTCGCGCATAAGCGTTGACTGATATTGAATGGACAGCTCCTTCGTAATGAAGGGTCGTCTCTGTCACTTCGTCTGGTAGGCTTGTTTGATTGTCTTCGTTCCACCCAAGTCTTTCTATTGCTTGTATGACCTCTGGTCTCATTATCCATAACCATTCACGACCTGGTTTTTCAAACTCGACAAGGACATGTAGTGTAGTCTTGGGTACCCAGCCGATGATTTTGCCCACGAGTCTTCCCAGTTTTCCGTAGTGTAAGTTGGATGCGTTGAAATTTTTATAACCCATTGCTTTTGACATTTGAGTAGCTGTCAAGGTGTGATCTGGAGCGTAATAATTAGCTTGGAGCATCTTCAAATGATGTGGAAGTATGTTTATGCTGCGAAATGCTGAGACATAGTCATCGCTGGTGAACTTCTTATTCCTTTCCAAATATGTATTATCATCAAGATCAGGAACTTCCGTCTCGTGGTGTTCACTGATAAGCTTTCGTACTTTGTCTGCGATGTCCGAGTCTGGAGTTGTGATACTACGTGGATAGTTTGCCCACGTGAGTTCTGGAATATGCTTGCGAATGGCATCGAGGGAAATCACGGGTTCAATAAGCCTGATGGAGGTTAGCCCTGCTCCATATCTGTTGTGCCAGTCTGGTCGGAGTTTTGGTAACGATTTGATAATAGCTGTCGCAAAGAAACCATGCCCGGTAATATAAATAACGATATCGTCACCAGGTATTGCGGATTTTGGGACGACCCATATTGGAGCGTCAAGGTTCTTTTTGGATGCCCTCTCAAGCCATGATTTGTCACCGTTGTCGATACCACCTTGTACGATATGTAGCGCCTTCATACGTGTATTATTCCTTGATAACGTAGAATTGAGTGACGAGTGCCACTGTATGATAACCAAATGCCTGAAACCGGTTTGCATACCTTAAAATAATGCAAGCTAAAAAAGCGTTCTGTGGCACTCGTTCAACTCCAATGACTTGTTATCAATTCTTTTTTTCTCACGATGCAAACTGTCTTATTTGATTATTGTAAATCTCGTCAGTAATATTTATTTCAAATTCCAAAATGAGTTTTTGAAAAAATGTCTTTGCTAACTCGTTTTCAAATTTGAAGAAACTTTCTCCTTCGTCCTCTCTGTGAGTTGCTTGCTTTGAAAGAAGTTCGTCAAGGGTAAAACTTAATAAGTTGGTCGGATTGTCCCCGAAGTAAAGTAGAAAGTTTGTAAATCGTGGATACTCTTGGTCGTTAGTTCTGTCAGAGATAAAAAAGCTGGCTCTCACTTTTATTCTTGAACGAAGTAGGTCTCTAACGCCAAATACTTTTTCTTGGGATGTTGTCAATGTCCAGTGTGGTGCAATTGTGTCTTGATAAACCGTGTTGTCATAAATTCTTAATTCTTTAACGGTTCTTTTTGTAAGTTCAGAATTGGTTTTAAGAACAATGTCTGGCGTTAATTGAGATTGTTCAGTAAATATTTCAACTTTTATACTGTCAGGAATTTTTATCAGTTCTTGTTTCTGAATCAAGTTGTCAAGTGAATCAGTGTCTTTGATTGTGCAGTGTAATTTGTTTGGTGACTCTTCCTCATAGTTAAAAGGTTCATCACTTAATTTTGCAGTTCCTACAAGTTTTAAATACTCGGTCTTTACTAATGATTTGTTGACAATGGAATTAGACATTGTATTTTCTATTTCAGGTGTCGTTGCAAGATATTTTAAAGTATATAGTAACTGAAATGGAATAAGCGGATAGTTTGAGCTAATAATATTGCTTTGAATTTCAGACAAGATTTTTTTTCGTTCTTGTTCTCTCGCTGCTTCTAATTTCTCTTTTTGCTTTTCTTCTCTATATTCTAAAATCTCAGTTGTAGTTGCTGTCAAGCCAGATACTGCTGTAATTACCAAAGCCACAATACCCCAAGTTGTCAAGTGTTCGTCTTTGTCCTTAAAGTCAAAAAGAAGTCCGACAATGGCGGAGATTGTCAGAATAATTACGGAAAGTATGTTTACGATATAGAAACTATTCTGCCTATTACCATAATATCAAGCTTTTACAGAATAGTAGTACACACCCCAAAATAACAAAACAAAATACTAATTCAAGAGGAAAATATGAGATCAAAAAGATTGTCTAATAATATCTCACATAACCTATATGGAGGGCATATTGGACTATGCCTCTACACATTATGCAATAAATTTGTCCCAAATTCCTCTATTTCTGTAATTCACATTCTCCTCAGGCAAGTGGATTGGGTTAAGGAATGATACGATATCCAACAAAACAACAAGAACTGTTGGGTTACGCTCCGCTCCAACCCACCTACACTGTCTCCTAACGGAGCTTAGGGACTCAGCAATTACCAACATACCGTATACTGCACCCCTGTCATTCCCGCGTGCCTTTGGCGGGAATCCATGTTTTAGGCTGGATGCCCGACACAAGCATTCGGGCATGACAGAAACATAAATGGTATATTAGAAAATTCTATGTCCCTTGGATGAAGCAACAATTTGTATAGATTCATGGATGATATCGAGTAATCTGTCGATTTCATGGGTTTTGATGATTAATGGCGGCATGATGACGATGATGTGTCCGAGCGGTCTTATGAGTAAACCATGCTTCCTGGCCTCAAGACATACCTGAATCCCCATGCGTTCTTCCCAGGGATACGGTTCTTTTGTGGTCTTATCCTTAACCAGTTCAATCGCTGCGATCAGTCCGCATTGCCTGACATCACCCACGTGTTCCAGTGATTCAAAGGATTTCAGTCGAGTCTTTAAATGGTTGATTTTTGGTTTCAATGCCTCCAGGATATGTTCTTTTTCAAATAACTCCAGACTAGCCAGCGCAGCCGCACATCCTAAGGGATTTCCCGTGTAGGTATGTCCGTGGAAGAAGGTTTTCAGTTCAGCATATTTACCCAAAAAGGCATTGTAAATTTCATCTGTGGCGAGTGTGGCAGCCAGCGGCATGTAACCTCCATTAATACCTTTTGACAGGGACATGATATCAGGGACGATGTTTTCATGTAAACAGGCGAACATTCTGCCCGTGCGTCCGAAACCAGTAAGCACCTCGTCCAAAATAAGCAGGACGTTATATTTCTTGCACAAGGCGTGTACACCTGATAGGTAGCCTGATGGATGGATGATCATCCCTCCTGCCCCTTGTACCAGGGGTTCCATAATCATAGCGGCAATACCATCTGCATTTTTTTTGAGGATATCTTCTAGCTTTTCAAGACAGGCCAGTGAGCAGTTCTCTCTCTGTTTACTTAGTGGACAGCGATAGCAGTAAGGCGAGGGAGCAAGGTGTGTTTTAAAATACAGCGGACGAAAAGCGCCGTGAAATATTTCTATTCCGCCGACACTCATAGTCCCAATGGTATCTCCATGGTAACCGTATTGTAAGGCCACAAACTGCGTCTTGTCCTTAAACCCCTTGTGCTGCCAGTATTGAAGCGCCATTTTGAGGGCAACTTCATTCGCCGTAGAGCCGTTATCTGAATAAAAAACCTTTTGCAATCCTTTTGGCGCAATTTCAACGAGTTTCCTGGCCAGTTCTATGGCGGGTATATTGGACGGACCGAGGAGTGTCGTGTGTGCAACCTTATCGAGCTGCCGTTTTATTGCATCGTCGATTTCCTGCTTGCGGTGGCCGTGCAGATTGCACCACATGGATGATACGCCATCGATGTATTCCTTACCATTTACGTCCTTAAGGAAAATACCGCTTCCTTCTTCGATAATCAGGGGTTTTTCTTTGACGTAATCCTGCATCTGGGTGAAGGGGTGCCAGAGGTACTGCTTGTCCCAGGTTTGTAATTGCTCTTGATAAGTTTTATGAATCATTTTTGCCGGGAAATTTAATGTTTTAGGCGCTTATCAAAAATATTTTGATATTTTTAGCAAAAAACGTAGCGCCAATCCCTTGTGGTCGGCACTTGGCGTGGGATAAACCACCCGCGCTACGCATTCCGACTCGTTCGGGTTAGGACTAATAGGGACAAATGTTTGAACATGCCACGTACTGCAAGGGTAGTTGTTCCAAACTATATTCATCATATTACCCAAAGAGGAAACTATCGTCAAAATATTTTTCAAGATGACGAAGATCGATTACGTTATCTTTCCTGGATTAATGAGTACGGCAAGAAATATAATCTATCATTGTTTGCCTACTGCCTGATGGATAACATGTACATTTTATTGCAATCCCTCGAAAAGAGGCGTCTCTTGCTAAGAGGCAGGCCGAAGAAACAAAAGCACAAATAAATAGTGTCTGTCCCTCATTATGTCTTTTATTTTTATTGTAGCTAAAACAATTAAGGTGTTGAGAAGGTTACATCTTTGAAAATATATTGTTCAAGAGCCTGAGGGCTTTTTTGATAACTCGAACATTTTGGGGAGATAAACTTGATAATTGATTTTTCTCACGGATAAAAATCTTCTGAACGAAAACTCTCTCCTCAGAAAAAAGATCTCCTACCTTCACCAGTAGTGCCTCAGCAATTTTTGCAAGAGAATCAAGGCTGACATTTACCTGTCCCCTTTCAAGTTCACCTATAAACTTGTAATTCAAGCCTGCCTTTTCACCTAATTTTTCTTGAGTAAACCCTCCCGATCTCCTTAATTCTCGTATCCGCTTACCCAATCCCTTCCGTATCTCTTTGTTCATAACAAAAATTATATATAGTTTTGCAACTATAATAAACCCAACATATATGCCTTATTATCTATTTGACAAATACCATATATATATGGTATTTTATTTTCGTTTTTCAAACATTTGATTAATTTGACTCATTTGTCAAACAAATTAGTGTCTGTCCCAATACTGTTCGGCACGATGTTTGATAGTGTTTATGCATGGGAATTCCACACCAGCATCGCCACGCGAATGGAATCCTTTTAGAGTTTTTTTAATCGCACGACTCCCACCTTTCAAAAATGCTTCTCAAAATATGTATCTTTTTTTATTTCCGTTGCTTTGTAAAAAAATAGGTGAAAATTTTTACGTGTCATAAATTTTTAATTTTTATAACTTATGACTTATTAACTATTTATGACATTTTTTAAGTTGATTTCTCTCGTCGCTCCTGTTATTAATTACACGTATGGATGACATAAGCGCTGACAGAGCGAACAAAAAACTCAAGAAAAACAATATACAAAGA
>JANLHY010000243.1 GCA_024653795.1 Candidatus Brocadiaceae bacterium
TCGGGCCAAACTGGAGTCCATCCAGCCTGGTTGCACGCAGCCACGGCGCCAAAAACGGGAAGAGTGATATGTCTAGTTATTTACGGGACACCACACTAGTTTTGGGAAAATACCCTGGAATATTTTACCATACGTAAGTAGGACTTTAAAGAGAAAATGGCTGGAATACGGTTATTTGAATGGCTTTTCAAGCCTTGCAAGACGCTCTATATTTCAAGGCTTCTAACGCTTACCGTTCAAACACTAACTAACTGAAAAGAAAAAACCTTTATAAAAAGTTTCTTAAAACTTTTGAAAATATTGAGGAATGTTGGAAGGAGATGAACAATGATCGGATTAAGATTTTTTATAGTACCAGGAATTTTTCTGTTGATATTCATGTTCTTTCGAAGACGGCACTTCAGGAGCCTTTCAAGATCGGATCTCCCATCTCTTACGGAAGTTCAGTTAAAGCAAATGAGACACCTTTCGGGACGTGCTTTTTCCGTACTTTTTTGGACCTTGTTAGCAAATGTACTCCTTCTTGGTCTGTTTGTCGCTGTGTCTGACACCTTCCATGTAATCTCAACAGAATTGGCCACACAGCTATTCAACGTGCTACCCAGTCTTGTTACGCTGTGTGGGATTATTGCGGCGATAATTCTTGACCTAAAAGCGCAGAATTTGAAGAAACAAGGGAAGGTAAAGGAATATGGGAAATAGTCTTTTCCCAATAAATTATTGCAGTCGACTTCGCCAGCGACTGAATTCTACTGCTATGCCCAATAAAGATGGAGGAATAATATGAGCCGATGTTTAAAAGTGTTAAAGGAGGTGGCGATTCCAGTTGAAAACAACAGGTTCCTATTTGTGGATATTTTCCTTACCGAAAACTATTTTTGTGTTGTTCCGTATGCAGCGTTTGCGCATTCACATTCAGATATCGGGCAGTTTACCCTCTCAGGAATGCTGATGGGAGGCATTGGAGGACTTATTGTCGGCACAGCAATTGATTCGATCAAGGATTCAATATTTGGTGGAAAGGCTGACGATCTGGAATCGGCTAAAAAGAAAGCTAAACTCCAAAGAGAAAAAGATTTTGGGAAACCAGTTGATGAGCGGGTTAAGAGACAACGGGGCGTAAGACTCCCCAAGGAGAAGGTTACTTCCGTGGATTGTAAAGATGGATGGTGTACGGTAACTTCATCTCAGGAACAGACAGAAATAGTTCCACTTTTTGGACTTGGTGGCGATAGTTTGGAAATTGCTGAAACAGTCAAGAAATGGTTTTCTGGTAACCTCCCCATGTCTGCAAGGGAGGGTGTCGAGGGTGCAAGTGTAGGCATGAGCATAGAGGATTTTGTCTCTTCCTTTGAAAAAACGACTAACCTCTCGATTTCAAGTGAGACTCTTAAATCCATTGCTGAGGATAGCTCATATATCAAAAGCCTCCGAGACTACATATTTACCCTTAAACGTGTAAGGAAAATTCAGGTGTTGAACTGGATTACGCGACATGCTAAAGGCATTCTCGATGAAATGTTTGTTGATCTAGAGAAAGAACTCCAACGCCAATATAAAAAATTCAATCTATTAGGTATACTAAAAGACCTATTAGGTAGATATTTTTATTTTTGACTACTTCATAATGGGATGCGCTAGGGCAAAGAGTTGGGGGTATTGATATTGTTGAAGCAGGTTTGTCACGGTAAAAGACTTGACCCATTTTCTCTTTCTTAAAAAAAAGATTGGCACGTTTAGATTATTGAATAATGAACTTGTAGAGACGACACGACGGGGCGTCTGTACTTGTCCGATATTTTGAAAATCAGGCACTGTCAGGGCTAAAGCCCAATTCAGACTTCGTCTTGAGCTCATACCAAGTTGCATTCAAATATAAACTAATATACGAAGTATTACAGGTAAACTTATTATTGTTAGTATTCCTTTGAATGCAACTTGGTATCAGTCGAACGATAAGGCCGTCACTAACCCCAGCCTTAAGGCCTAAGGTTTATACACATCTTTTTCGTTCCCCTATTCCCAGTTGCTTTGGTCCAAAGGATTTCCAGGCCAATGCAAAGTCCACCATTCGCTGTAGGCCAACCCACATGGTTTTGGTGCCTGGCGGGCCATCGCATTTGCGATTTAAGTACCCTCCCAGGCTTGCAACCATTATTGTAAAGTCTCCCAGAGAAGGCGGGGTTTCAGGTGGAGCTTCCTTTCCCCGTCTACACGAGGACATGTTT
>JANLHY010000283.1 GCA_024653795.1 Candidatus Brocadiaceae bacterium
ACTCGTAATTTATCCCTTTGAAAAATCCTTCTATGACAATGCCGGTATCCCTGTCACGTATGTAGGACATCCGTTATTCGACGAAATTCATAAAGAGGGTGTTGATGAAGGGCTTGTTACTGAACTCAATAAACAATTGGGAGAAACCATCGTTTCTTTTCTCCCGGGCAGCCGCAGACAGGAAATCGTTCGATTATTGCCTTTGTTCCTGCAATCAGCGGTACAGATACGTCAAATAATCCCCTCGGCACAATTTCTCATTTCCTGCGGCAATGAGCAACATTTTGACCTTATAAGTGTTATTACAAAAGGATTCAAAGTCCCTTGTAAAATTGTTGTAGGAAACGTACATGAGGTAATCCAGGCATCCAGCCTTTGCATAGCAGGCGCTGGAACAATCACATTACAGATTGCCTACTATCTCAAGCCGATGATTATCGTTTACAAAATATCGCCATTTGCTTATTTTATAGCCAAACCATTCCTGATTACCCCTTATATTGGACTCGTGAATAAACTCGCCAGCAAGATGATTGTTCCAGAACGTCTTATGTGCAGAGCGAATTCCGCCTGGCTTGCCAATCAGGCAATACAATTATTCAACAATCCTCAAAAAAGACAGGCTTGTATTCATGAGTTATCCCTGCTCATGGATAAAATTGCAAAGCCAGGGGCATCTGAACATGCGGCGGACGAAATATTAACGCTGCTAGGTTCAAAGTTAAATTAACCACAGATTCATTCCACACAGCACCAATTCTTTCAGCAGGCAACGGGAATCCGGTAAAGACACGCATGAATCTGTTCCGGATGAAAGACCATATGAGAAGGGCGGTCATAATGCCACTCTCTCCCGCCAGGAACATGGTGTTCAAGGTAAGGCCACTTGCGAAACGGGTCTGTTCCTAATGCCTGGATAAGCTTCTTGTTGTTCATCGTAACGTTCCCTGCCCTTGGGGGCATAGGGCCTGCTTCCTTTCGCATGCAGCCTTTTAACAGATGCGGGGCGTATCCGCCCACCTTATTTACGATCTGTCCTATCTGATAAAGGCTGAGATGCCGATGAGACCCAAGATGATAAATCCCTCTGATTTTATTCCCGAGGGCAAGTTCCATGACCTTATTGAAATCTTCGCAATAAAACGGCGATCTTACCTCATCAAAATATAATGTGGCTGGGTTATTCTTTTTAAACCGCGACAATATCCAATCAATCGCCCCAGCATGCCCATTGACGCTGATTCCCATGGGAAGCGATATACGAAAAATCGCTGCGGAAGGATTTTTCAGCATAATAATCTCTTCGGCTATAGCCATAGTCTTACCATACATCGTGACGGGAGACACCGGATCCTCTTCTGTATAGAGTCCCTCTGATTTCCCGGGAAATACCAGGTCTGTGGAAAGGTGGATCAGTCGAATATCATGACTAGAAATCATTTCCACTATATTTAAGGCCGATTGCACATTTACACGATACGCCAGTACAGGATTCATTTCGCAAGACTTCAAGGCACACGACCCCGCCCCATTTAAAACCGACTTGAACCGCTTCTGTTTCCTCAAAGCTGCAAGCCCCTTGCGGTCTTCTATATCCAGAGGAATGATTCCCTTCTCCCGCAGCGGCCAATATCGGACAGGACGAATGGCAGTTACGTGGTCATGGTATTTTGCATGAAAATACTTAAACGCACTGTAGCCAGGCACTCCTGTCACCCCGGTAATTAAAAGTGGTAGAAAAGAAGGTACACTCATAAAATTACTTTAACCCTTATAACAAATACAACCAGGAATAATCAAAAATACTATCATATTAAAACGTTATATTATGCACAACAAATAACAAAATCCAAATAAATAAAAAATGCAAAAGGTTATTGGTGTTAACGATCTCCAGAATTCTGGACTGTTAGGCGCCGAGTATACAGCATTTGATTGTGAATAGTAAGTCTGCGAATGGTAATATTGTTTTACGGAATGGCGATTATATGCTTGATAAAAAAAGCTGTTTTCGTATGGATGACTGGTTGGTTTGAAGCTTATGAGCTTTAAATTGTGCCTTCGGCAGCGACTTTTTCCCACCACTGCTTGTTCGTCTGGAATTACTTCGTAGATTTTTCTTGGAATCAATGACGCTTCATAACCTTTGTTGTCTATGCAAAGGACAAATCGCTTTCTCATAGTAAGTAAAGCAATATTTTTGCTGATTCTGCCGTTATTCACTGGCAAAGAAGATACCACGAATGTCTGTCACGATGTGCCCCATTTCACGTAATGCCCGAACTGTCATTAAACGTATGTTTTCGTAACAGTTCAGCTCACCGCAGAGAACGCCGAGACTTCGTCGTGAGCTCAGTCGAACGATCGCAGAGGCTGTTAGAGAATAGACAGAAAAACTATACGGACTTTTTCCTCCCCCTTTATCCCCCTCCGTGAGGGGGACAGGGGGAGGAACCCGCATTTCTCTGCGTTCTCCGCGCCCTTTGCGGTGAACTATTACACTTTTTCTTCGTGTCTTGGCGTCTTAGTGGCGTGAAAAGCTGCCAAAGACATGACTTAAAATCATTTAGGATTTTCTGGAGGAAGCAGCACTTTTCAGGATTGCGTTTACCAGTCCAGGGATAGTGTAATCTTCAGCTTTAATATCGACACGGAGTCCCATTTCTTCGGCAGTTTGTGTGGTAATCGGGCCGATGCTGGCAAACTGGACGTGGCCGTTGAATGCTGATATGTTTTTCTCGCCAACGATTTCTATAAAATTTCTCACCGTAGATGAGCTTGTGAATGTGACGATATGAATCTCACCATTCTCAATTTTATCAACAAGATTAATGTCTCTGGGTTGTGCCATGACGGTCCTGTAAGCCACCAGATCGGTAACCTTTCCCCCCAATTTTTGAAGTTCTTCGGGGAGAAAACTTCTGGCAATATCCGCCCTTGGCAGCAAGAATTTTTCACCCTTTATAGCCGTTACCTTCTTTAACTCTTCAACCACAGACTCTGCAACAAACTTGGGCGGCCTGCAATCGACCTTTATGTGATACTTTTTAATGCCTTCCTCCGTGGCAGGGCCTATAGCGCATACCTTGATACCTTTTAGCTCCCGAATATCTTTTTCCAATTCGAATAGCCGTTGAAAGAAGGCGTCAACACCGTTAATGCTGGTAAAAACAAGCCAATTATAAGCATGAATATTTTGAATGGCTTCATCCAGGGGTTGAATGGAATCTGGTTTTGCAATTTCAATGGTGGGAAATTCAATGACATGTGCGCCATGCTCGTATAATTTATCGGCAAATTCACTGGCCTGCTCCCTCGAACGCGTTACGACAATCGTCTTTCCAAACAGTGGTTTGGTCTCAAACCAGTTGAGTTGGTCTCGGAGTTTTACGACCTCGCCGACTATGGTAATTGCCGGGGGTTTTATATCTTTGGCTTTTTGGACGATGGTATCCAGCGTCCCTACCACTGTTTTTTGCTGAGAAGTGGTTCCCCAGCGAATCACAGCAACAGGGGTATCTTTGGAACGGCCGTGTTTCATGAGCTGTTCGGTAATATACGGAAGGTTTTTGATTCCCATATAAAAAGTGAGTGTGCCGATGCCGGTGCTGATCTTTGACCAGTCAATGGAACTTTCGTCTTTCGTTGGGTCTTCGTGTCCGGTGATCAGTCCAAAGGTGGAGGTGCAGTCACGATGCGTGACAGGGATACCTGCATAGTTGGGAGTTGCGATGGCTGCGGTAATGCCGGGAACTACCTCGAACGGTATATGATTTTCTCGGATCACCAGCGCCTCTTCTCCTCCACGTCCGAAGACATACGGATCACCACCCTTTAATCGGGTTACTATTTTATCTTCCAGAGCCTTTTTTACAATGAGTTC
>JANLHY010000287.1 GCA_024653795.1 Candidatus Brocadiaceae bacterium
AACCACTGGTTCCAGCTTCTGGAAATTATCATTAATTCTGTCTGGCAAATCAGGTAAAATGGTATTCCATGTTGCACTAAAAAACGTACGGATTTTAGCTTTAAATTCAGTAAATGAATCAAATACCTTGTTGTTTCTGACATGCTCATTCATCACCTTCCATACCCTTTCAATTGGGTTCAGATTGGGACTATATGGCGGCAAAATATGCATCACCAATTTAGGATGCAGGGGTGGTGCTTTTAGCGTATCTAATAATTCTCGCGCAGTTAATTTGTCAACATCTAAAATTGAATGATCCCTAAACAATTGTGCCTCTTTTTCTACAATTGATTTTAGCTGTACTTTCACTTTCTTAGGTAATTTTACGCTATTGCCAGGTAATTTGATCCCGTACGTTTCGTCTAAAAATAATCGATTTACTGCATTTGCTTCTGACAAAAACAACCCTACTTCATTTGACGTATGGGCTCCGCCACCATCGGCGATTATATGAATTTTAGTGGATGCAGGGTGTGCGGCCTCGATTGTCTTTAAAAAATCAACGGTAGCACTACCATTTATGGTTTCATACTCACGAGTAATAATCGACATTGTGTTTAAATCAATTGCACCAGTTAGGTTTATTCTACTCCGGCTTGCAACCGTAGCTATCATCTTTTCTACGCCTTTTCTAATCCAGCCGCTGGTAATTTTTGTCGCTTGGGTAGGATGGACACTGTCTATAAACAGCACTACCTCGCCAGGATCGAGGTTGGCTTTTAATTCTTCATATTCCTGAATAAATGCTTCCTGCCGTAATTTATTGAGCTTGGCGGGAACCCCTTTAGGCTTTTTATACGAAAACCTGTGCTTAATCAGCCAATCATGCATGCCTTGTTGCGTATAACTTACACCATAACGGACTTGGATGTATTGAATGATTTCTTTTGTGGATGGATAGGTGTTTTGTTCCAAATGTGATATTATCTCTATCGTTTGCTGCTCATTCAACTTGCTTGAAGAGCCTCCGCTGATTGGTTTTAATTTTTCCTGAAATATGTAATCCTTTAAATGACCACATACTGTAGTTTCATGTATGCGTAATGCCTGTGCTATTTGCTTTTGAGTCCAGCCTTCGCTAGTCAATAATACAGCCTTTATCCGATCGCATATTCTGCTGTCTCTTTCGGTTTTGTGCTGATCTTCTAGCTTTTGTTTCTGCTCTTCGGTTA
>JANLHY010000301.1 GCA_024653795.1 Candidatus Brocadiaceae bacterium
GGGAGGGGATTTAGGGGTGGGTAAGTCGGTAATTCGTGAAATATTCACTGAGATTTCACGCCCAAGGGACCCACCCCTAACCCCTCCCAAGAGGGGAATAATTTGTGCCATTATAAAACTCGTCCTCGTGTAAACGGGGATATGTAGATTTAAGTTAAACACGGACAACAGAAGTTTGTCAGCGCCACCCCAAAACCCGCTTAATTAAAATGAAAATCCCTATACAATTTTTTTAGCTAGATTCCGTATGTGTTCCACTTTTTATTTACCAGGTCAAAAATCTCTTGCGACATCTTGATGTCGTCAGGCCACTCCCTTGCGAAACCTTCCTCAGGCCATTTTTTGGTAGCATCAATCCCCATCTTGGAGCCTATTTTTGGCAAGTCTGAGGCATGTTCAAGCGCATCCATCGGGCCGTCGGCAAAAGTAATGTCCCTGCGCGGGTCTACGTTATTTCCCACTCGCCACATTACCTCATCCACATTCTGTACGTTGACGTCTTTATCCACCACCACAATAATCTTTGTGAACATCATCTGCCCCATGCCCCATATCCCATGCATTACCTTCTTTGCCTGGAATGGGTATCGTTTATCAATGGACAGGAAGGCGAAGTTGTGAAATACACCAAAAAGCGGCAGGTTCATATCCACAATCTCAGGAATCATGAGTTTCAAAAGCGGCAGAAACAGCCGTTCTGTAGCCTTTCCCATATAGCAATCTTCCATGGGTGGTTTACCAACAATCGTAGTGGGATAGATCGGCTCCCTGCGCTGCGTAATGCAGGTGATATGGAACACGGGATAATAATCTGCCAGTGAATAATAGCCCGTATGGTCGCCAAACGGCCCTTCAATGCGTGTTTCTTTGGGATCGACGTATCCTTCCAGCACAATCTCCGCATCAGCAGGCACCTCCATATCAATAGTCTTGCAGGCAACCATCTCAACATTCTTCTTTCGCAAAAAACCCGCAAAGACCATTTCATCGACTTCGGGTGGAACGGGCGCTGTAGCGGCATAGGTAATCGCCGGATCGCAGCCAAGCGCCACCGCTACCGGCATGCGTTTGTTTTCACGCTGATAATCACGATAGTGTCGGGCGCCATCATGATGAATGTGCCAGTGCATACCTGTTGTCCTATCGTCATAGACATGCAACCGATACATACCGGCATTTCGATTTCCCGTCTTCAAATTCCTTGTTATTACAAGAGGCAGGGTAATAAACTTACCGCCGTCACCTGGCCAGCACTTTATGATGGGTATTTTCGAAAGGGCTGGAGCCGTTTCGAATACCACCTGCTGGCATGGCGCATGCTTGACGGTCTTTGGGGGAAATTTTGACAATGTCATCAATAAATGTGGAAGGAATTTAATCTTGTCAATAAAGGTTGATGGTATTTCAGGCTTCACAAGGCTTTCAATCTCCCGGGCAATTTCATCCACATTCTTAACATTGAGCGCCATAGCCATGCGTTCATAAGAGCCAAAGGCGTTGATGAGTACCGGCATCGAATAGCCC
>JANLHY010000307.1 GCA_024653795.1 Candidatus Brocadiaceae bacterium
CCTCTGTGGCAATATGTAGCGGCAATTCATGAATTGCCGCTACATTGCATAATAACCACATTATTACTGGAATTTTTCAAAAAACTAAACTGTTACAAAAATTTAAGTTTTCGCAAGAGATTTGGCAATGTCTTAGGGTGGTAGATATTATTTGACGTGGTCAAATGAAGTTGTTATTATGCTTGCGCTGAAGCGGAGATCACAAACGCAATAGTTGGGCACAACTACGGGACTCACCAGGGCACATCTGACGACATTACTTGTGAACTCCTTTATGAGTGCACAAACCAAGCACCTTAACAAAAGGTCACAAAATGAGCCTGATTCAAGACTTTTTTGGCTTGCCTTCCAGTAATGACCTCCCATTGAAAACAGTATCGCCCCTTTTTCAAAAGATATCAAACTTTCCTCCTTTTAAAAAATCTGTTTTAATAAAAACAAATAACCATTTGGAGGTGATAAAAAATGTCAAAGCCAAACATCGTAACAATAGAACATCTTGAGGTGAAAAAAAGCGATATCGAAAAAGTCAAAAAGATTTTCAGGATTAAAGACAATGCAGAGGCAATAAAAAAAGCCCTTGATGTAGCAACCGGAAAGATAGAACTTGAAAACATCTTTGAGAAATATAAAGGGACAAAGATGAAAAAAGTGTATGCTTAATTTGTAGATAAGTAATAATATTGTCATAATGTAAGAAAAAATATTAATAGGAGGAAAATATGCCAATTGCAATACTAACATCAAAAGGGCAGATGACAATACCGAAGGAGATAAGGAATGCCTTAAACCTGAAGCCTTCTGAAAAGGTTATTATAGTTGTTGAGGGTGACCATGCTGTTATCAAACCCCTCAGGGGCAATATCCTTGATATTGGCGGCGCTGTACGAATAGCCGATAAAGAAAAACCAATAGATTTTCACAAAATCAGAGCGGCGGTTAAAAAAAGAATCGCCAAAAAGAGAAGAACCGTAATTGAGTTGTAGAGTGAAAGAGTTTTGGAGTTGAGAAGTTACCGACACAGTCTACTGTCACTGTTCACAGGTTCCTGACATTGTTCACAGACACCGACACTGATTACTGACTGCTGACTGCTGACATCTGACAACGGATAACCGACACTGTTACTGATTACTGATACACTTTCCACTGACACTGTCAACAGGCAACTGTCAAAAACCACCGACACTGACACTTTCCTCTGACACTAAGTCTATGCTGATTGAAAAGACTGAAATAAGGATACCCTGTGAGAAACCCATGACACTGACCAATGACACTGTTACTATTTGCGATGGACGGGCAATCCGGGGGTTTTTCTGGAATATGTTTAGGAACAGGACGGAGTTTCATGGGCATAGGGGGGATGAAATAATATGCTTTCCTCAATAAGAGAAATCGGAGAGTTAGTTTCTACAAAGGCTATATCAAGTGACAGGCAGATTGAAGGGAAAATCCTTGCCATAGTCCTCAATGATGACAATTCAGCTTTTCAAGAGATAGGGATTGAGGATTTTGATGTTGCGAAGATAAACCGCTATCTCTATAGGGATGGGGCAACTAAAGGCAATACCCCTGCGCCTGTTGCCCAGATTACAGAACCTGATAAGACCTTCAATAAGAAAGTAAGGAAATGGCTGGCCGACTGCGAAACTCTGAGTGTCATTGAGGGTAAAGACCTTGAATTCTTAAGAGGGATTAATCAGGTTTTAAAAGACAATAATCCTGAAATCATTGCTGCTATAACCGGAAAAATAAACAACCTGAACCTGCCTAAAAAAGGTAAAAAATTCCTCACAGTCAAACTGGAAGGCGATAAAAAGTTTTTGGGCGATTACGATGTCTTTAAGAAAGCTGTTGATTATTTTGCCATTGAAAAAACAAAGAAATCATCTTCAAGCGGGAATGTTTGCTCTGTATGCGGGGAGAAAAAGGGAAATGTGTCAGCGAGGACTTTTGTCTATCAGTTTGATACTGATGACAAGCCTGGTTTTATCGCTGGTGGATTTAATCAGGACTCATATTGGAAAAACATCCCTGTCTGTGATGACTGTAGGGCTTTATTGAAGAAAGGCAGAGAATTTATTGATTCAAGACTCAACTTTAAGTTTTACGGTTTAAGCTATTCCCTTATTCCACGCCTGCTCACAGGAAACGCAGATGTCCTTGAGGAGATTATAAACATCCTTTCAGACGCTGGACAAACAGTATCATTGAAAAGCCGCATAAAGAAACGTATCACCGGCGATGAGAATGAAATCCTTGAGTTCCTTGCTGACAAAAAGGATGTGCTTACCCTCAACTTTCTATTTTTACAAAGACAGCAAAGCGCTGAGAGGATTTTGCTGCTCATCGAGGATGTCTTTCCGTCCAGAATTAGAGCCATCTTCAATGCAAAGGATGAGGTTGACACAGCCTTTAATGAGGATTTTACTTTTGGCAGGATACGGACATTCTTTTCCAAATCTAACGAAGACAAGAGGGAGAGCGATTTAAATAAATACTTCCTTGAAATAGTTGACTCAGTTTTTAAAGGCAGGAGGCTTGATTTTTCATTCTTGACAAAGTTCCACATGGCAGTCATCCGGAGGGAGTTTATCAACGAGGGATACTTTACTTTCAGGGTGAAAGATGCCATGATGAACACCATATTTTTTGAAAGGCTTGGACTAATAAACTTTGAGGAGGGGACGGACATGGAAGAAGGTTCATTTGACAGCATATTTTGCCGATATGGGAAATCTCTTAATTCGCCTGAAAAGCGGGGGATATTCCTGCTCGGCACATTGACCCAGATGCTTCTAAACAAGCAGTGGGCTGACCGAAAGGCAAAACCGTTTATGAAAAAACTGAAGTCTTTAAAGATGGACGAGAGGGATACCAAGGCTCTTTTGCCCGAAGTCCAGAACAAACTTGAGGAGTATGACTCCTTTGATACGGGCAAAAGGGCAATTGCATCAGAAGCCTCAAAATATCTTCTTGAGGCGGGGGATGGATGGAAGATGTCAGTTAATGAAATAAATTTCCATTTCGCTTGTGGAATGAACCTTACTGACGACATCGCAAAAGTTGTTTATCCAAAATAATCTTTCAAAGGAGGGTTAACCCATGATAGAGACAATAAAAAACCGTTCAGAGATTTTGTTCCTTTATGATGTAACAGACGCCAACCCCAATGGCGACCCTGTAGATGAAAACAAGCCGAGAATAGACGAGGAGACAGGCAGAAACATTGTTACAGATGTGAGGCTTAAGAGGACGATAAGGGATTATCTGATAAACTTTAAAAATAAAGGGAATGAAATCTTTGTAAAAGAAATCGTAGAAGAGGATGGGAAACAAAAAACAAGGGAAAAGAGGATTGAAGAAGAGGAAATAAAGACACTCAAAGATTCCGACAAACTGCTTAAATATCTTGATATAAGGCTTTTTGGCGCTACCATTGGATTAAAGGGCAGTAAGGGCAAAAAGAAAGAAGAAATTAAAGATAAAGATGAAGATGGAAAGGGCACCTCTATAACATGGACAGGCCCGGTCCAGTTTAAGTTTGGAAGGTCTCTGCATAAAGTTAATTTAACTTTTGTTAAAGGGACAACAGTGATGCCTTCTAAAGAAGGGGCTGCACAGGGAACCTTCACGGAGCGTTATGTCCTCCCCTATTCCCTCATCGCCTTTTACGGCATTGTGAATGAGAACGCGGCAAAGAGCCAGAAGATACCTTTAAAAGATGCAGACATAGATCTAATGCTTGAGGGTATATGGACCGGCACAAAAAATCTCATCACAGGCTCAAAGTTTGGTCAGATGCCCCGCGTGCTCATACAGGTGCTTTATAAAGAAGGGCAGAACTTCCACATCGGCGAACTGGACAAACACATCTCCATTACTTCAGACAAAAACCATGAGGCAGTCAGGGATATAACAGAGGTGAAGATTGACATCACAAGTCTTGTGAATGCGCTGAATGCCAATAAGGATACGATTGAAAAGATAAGGCTCATGGTTGATGGAAGAGTTCAGTTTGTAAAAGAGGTACATGAGGTGAAAGATGGAAAGGAAGTAATAAATAAACAGGACACAGATATTAAAACCGCTTTAAAAGCCGCTTTAAGCGAACCGACTGTTGAAGATCTTGTTTTTAAAGTAAAGGACTGATATGAAGGTTTTAGTCTTTGACATTTGGGGAGATTACGGCCACTTTAAAAAGTTTTACACTACAAGCTCGCCCCTTACCTTTTCCTTTCCTCCTCCGCCCACCATTGCAGGCATTGTGGGCGCAATCTACGGGGCAGGTAAGGATGAGTATTTAAAAATCTTCTCCCCTGACCAATGCCATCTGGCATTAAAGATTGTCTCCCCTGTAAAAAAGGTGAGGATGGGGATAAACCTGATAAACACCAAAGGAAACTACTGGCAGCCTGTGAAAAAGAAAAACCATGAGCCGAGAACACAGATCAGGACCGAGTTTTTAAAAGATACCTGTTTCAGGATATATCTTGCACATGAGGATGATAATGTCTTTAATAAGCTATGTCAGTCTATCAAGGAACACAGGAGCGTCTATTCTGTCTCTCTGGGTTTAAGCGAACTATTAGCAGACTTCAGGTTTGTTGACATCTATGAGGCAGAAGAATTACATGGCGGCAATGCGGAGTTGTCAACCCCAATAACAGAGGACAATCTTGTGGATGGCGGCCTGGAAATTGAATCGGACAGGAAATACTTTAAAGAAAAATTGCCCATCAGGATGAACACTGACAGGGTGGTAGAGATTTATGATGATGTGATTTATGAACCTGACGGCAAAACCATCAAGGCAGTAGTAAAGACATATTGCAGGCTACATCCATTAAAACAAGGATTGAAACAACAAAATGGAGAAAACATCGCCTTCTTCTAACTTATATTCTCACCCTGACAAACTGCTTGAAGACCATTTAACAGGGGTTTCAGGACTGATGGATTTATTTCTGTCTGAAAAACCTCAAAAAATCAGAGATGAACTATCACGCCTCTGCTGCACCATTGCCCTTACCCATGATATTGGCAAGGCAACCTCTTGTTTTCAAAAATACCTTTTCTCTGATGACAGCGAAAGGCAGAGGCTGAAAGGCAGTGAAACAAATCACAGCCTCTTTTCTGGCCTATGCGCTTACCATCTTGCTAAAGAGATAAACAATGACAGTCTTTATCCCCTCTTTGCCTATATCACTGTAAGAAGACATCATGGCAATCTCATAGATGTCTCAGACGAAGTTTCAAACTTTGACAACAAAGATGCGGTATTGCTCCAAAGGCAGCTTGAAAGCATTGACGACACCGCCTTTGCCATTCTTGCCGATAAACTCTTTAAAGCAGGTCTTTCCCTCATGTTAGATAAAACCATCATATCCAAATGGATAGACAACTTCAGCAAAGAAATAACTGCTTTTGGAAGGGTGTTAAGAAATCTAAATTCAACCTTAAAAAACTACATAACCCTTAACCTGCTTTACTCCCTTCTTCTTGATTCAGACAAGAGCGATGTGGTTGTTCAAGATCAGTCAGTCTTTAAAAGGAGGTGCGTTGAGGACAGAGACTGGGTTAAAAATTACATGGCTGCCGTCATTTTTCCACCTTCTCCAATAAACAGCCTCAGGACAAAGGCGTATCAAGAGGTTATGGAGAGAGAAACTAACATTAATGAGAGAATCTATTCCCTCAACCTCCCAACAGGTCTGGGCAAAACCCTCATATCCCTCTCCTTTGCCTTAAAACTCAAAGACCAGTTAAGAGCAGAGGGAGCAAATCCAAGAATTATCTATGCCCTGCCTTTTTTGAGCGTCATTGATCAGAATTCAAAGGTCTTTGATGCAGTGATTAGAGCAAACGGCGTCGACCCTGATACCAGCGTCCTGCTCAAGCATCATCATCTTTCTGAGGTCTATTACAAAGACAGAGGCAGCGAGTTTGAGCCTGACGAGGCTAAGATACTAATAGAGGGCTGGAATGCAGAGATTATTGTAACCACCTTTGTCCAGGTGTTTCATGCCCTCATCTCAAACAGTAACAGAAGTCTCCGCAAATTTCACCGGTTTGCAGATTCCATAATAATATTGGACGAGGTGCAGTCCATCCCTGTAAAATACTGGCTGCTTATGAAGACCATTTTGAAAGAGATATCTGAGGCGCTTAACACACACATAATTCTTTCTACTGCAACAGAGCCTCTTATATTTAGCAAAGACGAGACAATGCAGCTTGCAGACAGGGATTTTTACTTTGGCTCTCTGGACAGGATTACATTAATTCCCCTGCTACATACGCCTATGACCCTTGAGGAGTTGAGAGAAAACATAAGTCCGCAGGAGGCGAAGACATATCTTTATATCTTCAACACCATCACAACAGCAAGGAAATTTTACAGCCTGATAAAAGACAGCAGACTGCCCATAACCTATCTCTCCACTCATATAACGCCTGGGGAGCGGTTGAAACGCATAGAGGACATTAAAGAGGGAGGGTTTAAGGTTGTGGTCTCCACTCAGTTAGTAGAGGCAGGGGTTGATATAGACTTTGATGTGGTTGTGAGAGACATCGCACCCCTTGACTGCATTAACCAGTCTGCTGGCAGGTGCAACAGAAACGGCTTGAGCAAAGGGGTTGTCAAAGTGGTTGTATTGAAGGATGATAAGGATAAAAAATATGCCTACCGCGTCTATGATCCTGTCCTGCTTGATATAACTGAAAAGGTTTTGTCTAAAAGACCACAAATTCGTGAGGCAGAGTTTTTACAACTGCTTGACGAATATTATGCCCTTACCAATGAGAGAACCACCCAGTCAGGGTCAAGAGAAATAATTGCGGCTGTGGGCACGATGAAATATGATAGGGATGAGGGCGACGAAAGAAGATTATCTATATCCGATTTCCGTCTAATAGAGAATGATTATCCCAAACGAGATGTGTTTATTGAAATTGACGAGGGGGCTGAAAGGGTCTGGATAGAATTTCAGCGGTTGAGAAATATAGAAAACAGGTTTTTAAGAAAACAGGCATTTGACTCTCTCAAGGCCGATTTTTACCGTTATGTAATATCCATACCAATCAATGTTGAAAATATTCCTCCGATGGTCGGTGAGCTTGGTTATGTGAAAAGGTCTCTTTTGCGCGATTATTATAATGAGGAGACCGGTTTTATAATTAAGGACGACCGATCTGTGGTAATCTGGTGAGCATATGGATATTCAAATCCTGAAACTGTTTATTGAGATTGACGGCAGGTTGCCAGCATCAGCCGCTGAGAAGATTAGGGGCTATTTGGGCAATCTCTTTTGGGACAATTCGTATGCCCATCAGCATGATGGAGAGGGCAGACCTATCTACCGATACCCAAAAGTGCAATATAAGACGCTTAACGGAGGGTGTCTTTTAATCAGTTTTGACGAGGGTAGGAAAATAACTGCAAAGGTGTTCAACGATGTAACATCAGTTAATATTGCAGGCGACTTTAAAGAAATCATATCTAAAGGAATGGAAAACTATTCATCGCCTTTTGGCATTTCAGATAAGCATCTTCATTACTCCTTCCTTACCCCCTGGCTTGCCCTGAATGAGAGGAATTATGGGCAATATCAGAAATTTGAAAGCTGGTCGAAGAAAAAGGGATTCCTGGAAAAGATATTAATCGGGAACATTATCTCCATGTCAAAGGGGCTTGGTTACACTGTCCCTGAACCTATTAAGGCAAATATCATAAATCTCAAAGAAATCAATACCTCCCTCAAAGGCAACCCCATGCTCGGTTTTCTTGGCACATTCTCAGCAAACTTTGAAATCCCCGACTACTGGGGCATTGGGAAATCGGTATCGAGGGGGTTTGGAACAATTAAACGAGTTGGAGAGTCTGAGACTTTGGGAGTTAGGAAGTTGAGAAGGTTTTAGATTTACGATTTTTGATTTATGAATTATGATTAATGTTTTGAGATTTGCAGTTTTTGATATTCCATAAATGATAGAAGGAATACTTAAAGAATTTTACAAGAGAGGAGATTTTTAAATGGCTGTTATCGATAAAGTTGCAAAAGAGTTCCGTATGAAACCTAAAGAACTCATGAAAGAAAGCCTGAAAACCTATCTTGAAAAGAGGCTTTCAAAAGTAGAGGCAGATATTTTCTTGTTAGCTAAGAAATACGGAGTTAAGGATGTGTTTGAACTTGATTCAAAAGTAAAAGAGGGGTTTCTGAGTGAAAAAGAGGCATACGAGGATTATTTTAACCTCGACAACCTTGAAACAGAGCGGGATAAAATAAAAAAATTCTTAGAGAAACTCTAATGCCCACAATTGATGATCTTAAAAGCATTTATGGAATTTATAAGGAACAAATTGAGATAGTTCATGCTCGGCTTTCTTTGTACATTCTCGGTAAACCCCGTTAGAAAACTTAAAAAAAGGACTCTAAATGTTATCCAAATAATGCTACATTCATGAAATAATCCTTATCTTTGATAGTAAGGTGATATCTTCTAACGGGGTAAATTTCGAAATACCTGATTATTGGGGCATTGAGAAGCATGTAGTGAGCGAAGCGAATCTATCGGTTTCGAGGGGGTTTGGAACGGTGAAAAGAGTTGAGGAGTTGTGAGTTAAGGAGTTGGGGAGTAAAATAACAGAATGAATAAAATAGCAAAAAATGAATACAGGGATTTCCTTGTTATATTAAAAAATGAGATCATCTCTGCAAGGCAAAAAGTCTATCAGACTATTAATAAGCAGTTGGTAACGTTATATCTTCGAATAGGAAAAGGGATATACGAAAAGGTCGAAGTGTCTCAATGGGGTGAAGGTGTTGTTGAGACCCTGGCAAAAGATTTACGAAAAGAATTTCCTGATATGAAGGGTTTTTCTGTGCAAAATTTATGGAGAATGAAACAGATGTATGAGACTTATAAAGATCATGAAAAACTCTCAACACTGTTGAGAGAATTACCATGGTCCCATAATGTTCTTATTTTACATCATACAACATCTCGTAAAGAAAAAGAATTTTACATTAAAACTTGTATAAACGAAAGATGGAGCTATAGAGAATTAGAAAGACAGATTGAATCTTCCTTATACGAACGTTTCATGCTTTCCAGAAAGACAGATACATTAGTGCCTCATACAAAGGAAAGGAACATCCTTACCCACCTTAAAGATGAGTATGTCTTTGACTTTCTTGGATTAAAAGATGATTTTACAGAGCAAGATATGCGCAAGGCTATTGTAACAAATTTGAAACACTTCTTTCTTGAGTTTGGCAGGTATTTTACACTTATGGGAGATGAATACAAAATAAATGTTGGTAACGAAGATTATAGAGTAGATTTGCTATTTTATCACAGACTTTTAAAGTGTCTTGTAGCAGTAGAATTAAAAATCGGTAAATTTAAGCCTGAATATGTAGGCAAGATGCAGTTTTATCTCTCTGCTCTCGACGAGAAGTTGAAGTTAAATGACGAAAATCCGTCTGTAGGATTAATCCTTTGTAAATCAAAAGATGAAGAAGTTGTGCGCATAGCCTTAAGTAAAGCGGTATCACCAATGAAGGTGTCTAATTATAGAACAAATATTATTGACAAAAACCTACTCAAGAAAAAATTACATTCTCTACCATTGCCTGAGAAGTATGAAGATAAATAGGTTGAGGCTTTGCTCTGCCTCTTAGGGAAACTCTCAATCAACTTTAAAATCCCTGATTACTGGGGCGTCGGGAAGCATGTAGTGAGCGAAGCGAATCTATCGGTGTCGAGGGGGTTTGGGACGGTAAAACGAGTTGGAGAGTCCGAAAGTTAAGGAGTTAGGGAGTTCGAGAGTTGTGAAGCTTGGAAACTGTAAATTAAAGAACGCTCACAGCTCAAATTACCGCAGAGTCACAAAGATCGCAGAGATTGTAACTGGTATAATTACTGGGTAAAAAATGGAAAAGAATTTACGATTAGATAAAGGACAAATTGAAGTGGTGGATGATAAGGTTGCAGAAATACTCCGGAAAAAGACGGGTCAGGAGCGTTTGGAAATGGTATGGGACTCATGGAATTTCTTTTATCGGGTGATTGGGGCTTCCTTAAAGAATAGCCATCCTGAATGGACGCAGGAACAAATTCAAAAAGAGATAGCAAGAAGGGTACTGTATGGAACAAAGTGAACTTATGCGTCTGGTTGTCAGGTTGACAAAAGAAACACCCTTTTCCAGGGCTGAATTCTCCAGGAGAAGAAGGAGTAAGGTGTTTTCTGATCAGGAGGCAAATTTCGCCTCTCCAGAGGATGTAATCATTAAAAAGATGGAGTTCTATAGGGATGGCGGTTCTGAAAAACATCTTCGTGACATTACGGGTATCCTGAAAATCAGCGGGGATGCAGTTGATCGGAACTATATTTCTGAGTGGGCAAAACGTTTGGAATTAACTGATATTTGGGATGCTGTGCAAAAACGGCTTGTATGAGTAAATGTGTTGAGGAGTTGAAGAGTTGGGGGAGTTTAAAATGGCAAGGATTGAGAGATTTGAGGATATACAGGCATGGCAAAAGTCGAGGGAATTGAACAAGGATATTTATAAAGTAACAATGAATCCTTCTTTCTCGAAAGATTTTTCCCTGAAGGATCAAATTCGCAGGGCATCTGTTTCTATTATGGCAAATATTGCAGAAGGGTTTGGTCGTAGAAGTAATAAAGAGTTTTCTAATTTCTTAAACATGGCGCATGGTTCAGCGGCAGAAGTTCAATGCCACCTCTATGTTGCATTGGACTTGAATTATATCAGTAAAGAAGACTTTGAAATACTTTATCAGAAGACTGCCGAGGTTTCAAAAATAATACAAGCTTTTATGAACTATCTCACTAACTCTTAAACTCCTAAACTCTCTAACTCTTAAACTCTTAGACTTCACTATGCAGCTTGTAATCAACACATACGGCTCTTATCTTCAGAAGAACGGGGACTGCTTCAAGGTCAAGAAGGACGAGCAGGTCTTCGAGGTCTCCGTAAAAAAGGTGGATGGTATTATGATCACCACGGCTGCCTACATTACTACTGACGCCATCAAGCTGGCAATGGATCATAATATAGATATTATCTTTCTGGATGAGTTCGGAGACCCTTTTGGGAGGGTGTGGCACAGCAAGCTGGGCAGCACAACCCTTATTCGCCGCCGTCAGTTGGAAATCTCCGATACGACAGAAGGTGTAAATTTAGCCCTGGACTGGGTTAGGAAAAAGCTTGATAATCAGATTGAACTTTTGACAAGGCTTCGTGAGTCCCGAACAAATAAGTCGGCTGAAATTACTGCCTATATTGACAAACTGCGTAATTGTCGAAACAGCTTCGATTCGCTCATTCCCAAGGATGCCAGCCACATTGGAATAGAAGATGTACGGGGTTCTATCATGGGTATAGAGGGCAGCGGAGGACGCCTCTATTTTGAGGCAATCAGCTTTATCTTGCCCGACCGGTATAAATTTGAGGGACGCAGCCGTAACCCGGCTAAGGATGAATTTAACGCCCTGCTCAATTATGGTTACGGTATTCTGTACTCCAAAGTTGAAAAGGCCTGTATTATTGCAGGCCTAGACCCGTATGTTGGCATTATTCATACCGATCATTACAATAAAAAATCCCTTGTTTTTGACTTGATAGAAAACTTTCGCATATGGGCAGATGAAACGATAATAAAAATCTTTGCTGGAAGAGAGGTAAAGCAAGAACACTTCGATAAGCTAGAGAATGGATTTACCCTGAACAAAGATGGTAAGGCGGTACTTATCAGTGCTTTTAATTCCTTTTTGGACGAATCTATTCGCTACGGCGGCAGGAATATCAAACGCGGCGATATCATACAGTTTGAATGCCATTCTATCGCAAATAGGTTAATACTGTGACAGTGTCAGTGAATAGTGCCAGTAAACAGTGACAGTAATTGTCGGAAAGGACAAACTATGGAAAATGCGGTTAAAAGCGTTGAAGATATGGATGTATTCAAAAAGGCACACAAAATTACTGTGGAAATATATGAAATTACAAAAACTTTCCCGCAGGATGAAAAATTTGCCCTGATTTCACAAATGCGAAGGGCAGCATATTCAATACCATCGAATTTGATGGAAGGCGGGCATAGAATTAATAAAAAAGAATATCGCCAATTTACAAACATAGCGAAAGGTTCAGTTGGAGAGCTAAAGTATTTTTTACTCCTATCAAAAGACCTCGGCTATATTTCAGAAAACAAGTATTCAATTTTACGTCAATCAGTTGACGAACTTAGCAAAATGCTCGGTGGGCTTATCAAATCCCTAACTGTTACTGACCACTGACACTAATCACTGACACTAACATGTTAACCTGGGTTATATACGATATTGTAAATGATAAGACAAGAACTAAAGTTGCAAAAGCTTGCAAGAATAAAGGTCTTTATCGGGTGCAGAAGTCGGCATTTCTGGGAACGCTCAATCGAAACCAGATAGACGAGTTAAAAATAATGTGCGAAGATATAATCAATACGGAAGAAGATTCTGTTTATATATTCCCTATGTGTGAGGATGATTTCAAGAAGGTAAAGCTCTTGGGACAGGCATTCGATAAGAAGCTGGTGTCAGCGGAATTGCTGGAGAAATTTTTCTAAGGACAGCGTTAGTGAATAGTGTCAGGTGTCAGTGTCAGTAAACAGTGACAGTGGATAGCGTCGGTACTGACACAGACACTGATCACTGAGACTGTATTTAACAATGGATACTGAATCCACATTAATGATTACACCCTCGGAAGTTATCGAGCATCTTTATTGCCCAAGGTTTACCTATTTTATGAACTGCCTGAATATTCCACAGCACGAGGAACTGCGGTACAAGGTGCTCAAAGGCAGGGAAATACACGAAAGACGAAGTAGTGAGAATCGGGATTATCTGAGGAAAAAGATCGGGTGTACTTCGAAGGCAATCTCAGTATATTTAGCGTCTCCTAAAATACGGGTTCGCGGTGTAGTGGATGAAGTATTGGAATTATCTGATGGAACGATGTCACCACTCGATTACAAATACACAGAATTTAGTGAATACACCTTTAAGACCCACAAATTTCAATCTGTGATTTATGCCATGCTAATTGAAGAGATTTATAAGAAGCCTGTAAAGAAGGGATTTATTTGTTATTTGAAAGATGGCGCAAGTTTAAAAGAAATGGATTACAAGCCGTCGGATTTTGATGAGGCAAGGGCTTTACTTTCTGAAATATTTGATGTAATATCAAAAGGGTATTATCCCAAAAAGACCAGATTCCCGATGCGATGTACTGACTGCTGCTATAGGAATATTTGCGTGTGAATAATATGAAAATTCAAAAAACTATTTCATTAAGAATACACAGACCTTTCTATCCAAAGGAAATTGAAACTGAGATAAAGACATTTAAAATAGCCCTCCCAACTGCTAAATCCGACAGATTTCCAATACCAATGTATAAACAAATAGAAAAAGGTAAAGGTGGTTTGTAAATATGTCAATCGAGTATGAAAAATCCCAGGAAGGTATAGATCCAATGGTAACAGGCGGGATTGACATAGGCGTTTCCTCTCCATTAGTATGTGCAGTAGGCAATAGCCTTGCCAGGTACGTTGTAAGTAAAAACGACATTATGGCCTTCAGTAAAAGGGCAGAAGGACGAAGAAGACTTTTTTAGTAAGGTTTTGAGGATGTATTGGAATTATAGCCAACTTCAAAATAGCATTGAAAATAAACTGAAAGAACATGGAATTGAAGTGAAATACATTTCTCCGAAAGATACATCAAAGAGGTGTCATAGTTGTAGTCATGTGAATGAGTACTTTACATTCGAATACAGACAGAACAATAAATTTCCACGCTTTAAGTGCGAAAAATGTGGCATTGAGTGTGGCGCTGATTATAATGCAGCCAGGAATATTGCTATTACTAGATAAAGCTTGATTTTTATAAGGCTAAGTGTAAAATTCACTTAATGTTATTTGACAATTAAGAAGCAAGAAAAGAGAAGTTATATATTGCCCCGAAAGGTTGACTATAGCAATGTGCCTTAAGCATTTTGCAGAGGATAAATTGGTAATTTTATTACCATTCAGCCTTTTCGGATAAAGGCGTGGCTGATTTCAACAGCCAAACATCGAGGCGCCAGAATCACTAGATGATCTTTGGAGAACGCCCTCGAAACAATTAATGGAGACTGTTGAGGCAAATTTATTGAGACGAGCGAGAGTCTACGATTTAAGTTCTTCAATAACAGAAACTTATTTTATAGAATTTCATGTAAAAAGGGGAAAAAGTGACGCATTTTGCGGTAAAATTAGTCGAATTTTTAATAAAAAAGGTATTAGTAAAAACATGGCTGAAGTGCTATTCAAAAAGACTTATGAGCAAAATGTGGTCTGAATGTTGATTCCATTAAAACAAGGATTGAAACCATTCGTACCACGTCCCAAGCGCAACCTTTTCTCTGTGTCTGAATGTTGATTCCATTAAAACAAGGATTGAAACCAAAAAAACGCCTTTTATTTCTATCAAATGACCATGTCTGAATGTTGATTCCATTAAAACAAGGATTGAAACGTATTTATCCTATTTTGCTTCAGGATAAACCTGTCAGCGTCTGAATGTTGATTCCATTAAAACAAGGATTGAAACTGTAAATAAAATGCGTCAAAGGTATAAGTGTATATGTCTGAATGTTGATTCCATTAAAACAAGGATTGAAACCTTAAGAAGATTAAAAGATCGTTTAAATTCATATGGGTCTGAATGTTGATTCCATTAAAACAAGGATTGAAACTCGATTCTTATGATTATCATCTCATTTTCTCCTATGGTCTGAATGTTGATTCCATTAAAACAAGGATTGAAACATGGCATCCCTCTTTGCCAAGTTGGGCAAGGTATAATGTCTGAATGTTGATTCCATTAAAACAAGGATTGAAACTTTCTTCTCTATTCATATTCCTTTCCTTCTCACAGGTCTGAATGTTGATTCCATTAAAACAAGGATTGAAACATCAATACCACCATGTTGATATGGTGGTGATATGGATGTCTGAATGTTGATTCCATTAAAACAAGGATTGAAACTTGTGTCCATTGTATTACCCTTTCATTGTTTACCATGTCTGAATGTTGATTCCATTAAAACAAGGATTGAAACCTATATAATAACATATGACCATATTTCGTCACCTCGTCTGAATGTTGATTCCATTAAAACAAGGATTGAAACCCTATATCCATAATGAGGAAATGGATATAACCACGTGTCTGAATGTTGATTCCATTAAAACAAGGATTGAAACCTTTTTTCTGGGTTTTCTGAATGAATCCTATTAGGTCTGAATGTTGATTCCATTAAAACAAGGATTGAAACTATCTTTAATAATATTTTTCATAGTGTAAAAAATTTGTCTGAATGTTGATTCCATTAAAACAAGGATTGAAACTAAAAATAATTATAATTGTCCCAACGCTGGCGTGGAGTCTGAATGTTGATTCCATTAAAACAAGGATTGAAACCCCCTTCCGTCGTTCCAGACATGCCGGCTATTAACAGTCTGAATGTTGATTCCATTAAAACAAGGATTGAAACGCAATTAATTAATACCACCACAAATGGTGATATTGGTCTGAATGTTGATTCCATTAAAACAAGGATTGAAACTTTGTTACGATGAGAGAATTATACAATTATTACGGAATAGTCTGAATGTTGATTCCATTAAAACAAGGATTGAAACTATTTTCAGGAACGCAAGAAAAAACACAGCCATTAGTCTGAATGTTGATTCCATTAAAACAAGGATTGAAACTGATATCTTTGATTGCTTGCTCGTTTGCGGGCAGCGTCTGAATGTTGATTCCATTAAAACAAGGATTGAAACAAAACCAAGATGAATATAATACGTGGAGAAAAGAATGGTCTGAATGTTGATTCCATTAAAACAAGGATTGAAACCCATAGAATTATTACCATACAGACAATCACTGCCGCAGTCTGAATGTTGATTCCATTAAAACAAGGATTGAAACTATAGCCCAATACGGTATTTATTGCACCACCAACGGTGTCTGAATGTTGATTCCATTAAAACAAGGATTGAAACATTGTTAATACTATCGTTTCGGCAGCAGATACTACTGTCTGAATGTTGATTCCATTAAAACAAGGATTGAAACTAAGCCCTGGCTTCTTCGATTGGCGTCAAATCTTCGTCTGAATGTTGATTCCATTAAAACAAGGATTGAAACTCGTGGTGACGTGATGGGATCATGGAAACTGCCATGTCTGAATGTTGATTCCATTAAAACAAGGATTGAAACTATTTTAAACAAACAACCAGAAGCAAAAACAAAACGGTCTGAATGTTGATTCCATTAAAACAAGGATTGAAACCGCCGCAGATACCCCGCCAGGGCAAACGGATACCTTTGTCTGAATGTTGATTCCATTAAAACAAGGATTGAAACAGAAGGAGAGAAAAAATATGAAAACTACTACCCTCAGGTCTGAATGTTGATTCCATTAAAACAAGGATTGAAACAGCTCCTTGACGTGATCTGGCCAATTCTTCATAGTGGTCTGAATGTTGATTCCATTAAAACAAGGATTGAAACCGGAGTTGTGGTCACAAAATGCGTATTTTCCATTTTGGGTCTGAATGTTGATTCCATTAAAACAAGGATTGAAACAAAATATAACTATGAATGAAATAGAACGAAGGAAACAGTCTGAATGTTGATTCCATTAAAACAAGGATTGAAACATACTCAACCCGCACATAAACCCAGGGGAGCAACTGGTCTGAATGTTGATTCCATTAAAACAAGGATTGAAATGGGTAAACTTCTTTATTAAGATACAAGCAGGATTTTGCTTGAAATTACATACTGAGTTGACGGGGAAAATCATTCAATGTCCAACCACGTAACAAAAATCTTTTACAAAATATGGGGTGGGTTTGCGATCCCGCATAAACCAATCCGCTTCAGATGGATTGATTTTCTGCTTGTATTAGGCATCGCCCTTATGTTGCTGGGAACACAATGGTACATTCCTCTTTAATGTAATTGCAGGCGCCATGTCCATACCCGCCGACCTAAGGGAATCGTCCAGGCTTTTCGGCATGAGCCGCTTGCAGCGATTGAAAAACCTCTACATCCCATCGGTTTTCCCTTTTTTAGTAACGGGCTGGGTTACGGCTGCAGGCGGGGCATGGAACGCAAGCATTGTTGCAGAATATGTCGTCTTTAGAGGACAGGCACTTACAGCCAATGGACTTGGCGCCATGATCAGTCAATCTGCAGAAAAAGCAGATTTTGCACTGTTAACTGGCGCTGTGCTAACGATGTCCGCTATTGTCGTAGTCTTCAATCGTGTTGTGTGGCGAACTCTTCGCCTACAGCGAAGACACAGGATACATCACTTTTGAGTAGAAATTACACGGCAAATTATGATAACCTAGTGAAGTGAAGCATCATGCCAATAAAACACACATGAAAACGTATATTTATCAGATGATCTTTGTGTCCCCGCGGTTATTCTTAAAAACTTGACTCGTTTGTGAAGATAAACCGCAGATAAAGATTTTTAATGTAAGGTAAAACTCTTCCGATGTATAGGAATTTTCATTTTATTTATGCTATTACAAATCATATTGTTCATTGCAGGTCTTACAGGGCTTTATTTTGGGGCCGAATGGCTCGTAAAAGGGGCTTCCAGATTCGCCAGTTCTTTCAATATTAAACCCGTAGTTATAGGACTCACGATAGTGGCATTTGGCACCTCAACACCTGAACTTGTTACCAGTGTTATTGCCAGCATCAAACACTCAAGCGACATTGCAATGGGAAATGTTATTGGAAGCAACATTGCCAATATCGGTCTCATATTGGGACTCTCGGCCATTGTTCAACCCCTGAAAATCGACATGAAACTTATCTATCGCGAGATGCCGATTGTGGTTGGTATTTCCATGCTTTTATACTTTATGGGGTGGAATGGCACTCTGAGCCGTCTGGAAGGGGGCATTCTTCTTGTCGGTATTCTGGCTTACACCTGTTATGTATATCGAGTAGCCTTAAAAGAATCCAAGTCCATCGAATTGGAATATGAAGAGTTTATCGGAGTAAAGGATAATGTCGCAAAGGACATATTTTTGATTGTAATCGGTATCGGGGCGCTTGTTGGCGGCGCATACCTGCTGGTTCATTCAGCCATATATTTCGCAAAGGTCATAGGAATCAGTGAGCTTGTTATAGGGCTTACCGTTATTGCCGTGGGTACCTCCATTCCTGAGCTTGCTACTTCGATGGTTGCTGCCATCCGTAAGGAATCTGATATCAGCGTGGGGAATGTGCTTGGCAGCAATATCTTTAACATCCTCGCCGTTCTTGGAATAGCTTCAATAATCCAACCCCTGCAAGTGAATAGCGCTTCTCTCCGTATCGATATGCCCGTTATGCTCTTTTTCAGTATATTCCTCATCCCCATAATCACCTGGAAGTTCGTACTTACCCGTGGACAAGGTGTACTC
>JANLHY010000288.1 GCA_024653795.1 Candidatus Brocadiaceae bacterium
TTCGAAATGATATGTTTGTACTTCCAGGGATGGGCTTCCCTGGAGGAACTCATAGAACATATCGAAGGTCTTAAATCTCAAGACCAAAAACAGCAATAGCGGCACAGGGTGTATTATTGCCTTTTACCTCTCAGGGGAGAGGTACGCCTTCATTTTTCAACATCACTTCCCGCTGACTCTCTCCTGCTTTTTCGTTACCGTCATTTAGTATGACTACTACAATATTTTACCTATAAATCTTAACCCTCAAACACCGTGCCGAACAGTATTGTGTCCGTCCCTATTTGTCCTCCAAAGATTGCAAGCCAGATTGGGAAAGGGATGCAGACCATAGTCTCTATCGTTCCGGAAAGCGTATCGAACAAGGTCAGGGGTTACGCAGCGGAGATCAAGAAAAAGAAATTGCCAAAAGGCGCAAAGCCAGAGAAGCCAGACAAAGAGGAAGATTTTAAGTCGTCTCTGTAAAGAGTCGCTGGGGTCACCCATTAGAAGGCTTTTGCAAGGATTTACAAAGAAGAACGTGTGTTTCCCTATTACGAAGGTTCAAATCCTTCTAATAAGTAAGTACGGTGTCCCCGGAATCTTGAACTTCGGAATTCCTTTTTTATACCTACCAATTTTCTTAATTCTTGTACTTACCGCGGGGCTTTTCCTCTTTTTTCTTCCTCATCAGTTCCAGTTCTAATTTCAAAAGGGTAAGATAATGGTCAGCGATATATTCTGGTAAATCATTTAAGATCGGCATAAGCTCTTTCTTGTAAGATCTTTTCTTTTTGTAGATTCCGACATCTTCTGCAACTGCAGAAACCTGCTCATTCTCTTCCTTGAAGAATTCTATTAACGGTACCGACAGGGCACCTGCGATCAACTCCAGCGACTTTTGTGTATAGTTTCTCTTTCCGTGTTCCAGTTGGTTTATATAACCCTGCGAGAGACCACTCCGCAAGGCAAGTTCCTCCTGTGTAATTCCAGTCTTTAACCTGAATTTTATTATGTTGTTTCCGACGGTATTCTTTTTTTCCATAAAGCACATATTATAGCACCTTGTTATAAGAAACAATTTCACTGTGCAATATTTTACTTGCAAAAATAAAGCACTGTGCTATACTTTTTGGATAGGTTAATTTTGAGTCATTCCTTAAAGAAAGAGAGGAAAAGGAAAAGGAAAATGAAGACAAAAGGCTTTGTTTTCGGGTTATTGTTTAGTCTGTTTTTGTTGTTGGGTATGAGTGCGAATGTATCAGGTAGTTGGGTTTCTATTAGCGTGGATGGATGTAGGTGACTATACCTCAATAGCTATAGACTCAAACAAGAAAATTGGGGTCACCCTTCAAACTTCATTTGAGTGGGGCATTACATTAGATATGGTATATAGAATGATAGAATAATAACAAAAATGAATAATGAAGGTTTGATCCTGTTACTGTTATCTAAGAATGGCAGATAAATATGACCGATGAGAAGGCCGTTATAATAAAGCCCTCCAGTGAAGTGGCTATCCCATTAACACCCGACACCAGGATTTACGAGGTGATTGTAAAGTTTCACAGGGGTGGGAAGGAGATGATTGAGGCCTTCCTCTTGGCCCACATGATTAGTGTCACCATCTCGGCAACCGAGAACAATGACATTCTGCTTGCCTATTGTCAATTCCAGGGGGAAATCAAAACCCTGGATAGCAAACTAGCTGCCCTGCGCCAGAGCGCCATGATCGTTCTGGGAGACAAGGAGGAGAAGTTCTTAGACTTTTTTGTCGCTTTACGGGCGCTATCCAGGCCCCTTCCTCAGCTTCTATCCCATAATCCAACCACCAGCTTTCAGAGTTTCCTAAAACCCGGTTGGGTAACAGGTTTTCTGGCCGCCTTTGGATTGTTTGCTCTATGGCAAGGATACCAATTTGCATCCGGATTCGTCTCTCGCGCAGTGAATCCGCCCCCTGCATCTTTTTCAGCGCCGGTTCCAATACGTTCCCAGTGGTCTCCGTATGTGCTGCCGGAATACCATCAGGCATGGCTTGGTCTTAAGAAAAAACACCGGC
>JANLHY010000333.1 GCA_024653795.1 Candidatus Brocadiaceae bacterium
CATTGGCGCTTCATTATATCAGGGGGCTGGATTACCTCAATAAAATTATCCCTCTTGCAATGAATGAATAAATAAAGGAAAACTGCATTCTCGGACAGCCTGTTTATTCTTGCTATTGCTGCTATTGAAGCTTATTCTTTTTTAACAATCTACTTATGGTCAAATAATGCAGCCCAAGATAATCAGCCACTTCCTTCTGGAAAGATTATACGCCTGGAATAATTAATGATATCTTTTCTGCCATTCATAAAAAGTGTAAGATTAAAAATTCGCTGGTAGGAAATTTTGAAAGGGGATTGATATAGTACCAAAACGCTGTAGTTCGGCTGGTTCAATCGTCCACGATTGAACCGAAACGTTTGGCATTTTACGGCTCATGCCAGCCCAGAGCATTCAAGCCTTAAAAGCAACCACAGATTCCGCAGATTACACAGACTTTTTTGTTTCTTCTGTTTTAGGCTCGTGAGGCACTGTCAGACGAAAGGGACAGAAACAGATACGTCCTCATGAAAATGGGGATAGGTCAAACCTAAACCACTACGCCAGTTCCCTACTCTACCCAATTGCCGATTAGAACAAATTATTTCGTAATTACTTTAAGTTCTTCTCGAATTACCTTACGTAGTTTTCTTTCAAGCGTACTATTCGTTTGCTGAATATACTCTCGCAACGCATCATTGATTAACGTTTGATAGTTACCACCACCAGCCTTATGAATTTGGTTGCGGAACCAATTTAGTATGTCAGTGTCAATACGTATAGTGATACGATTCTTTCCTCTTGCAGGTTTCACTATTGCACCCCGTTCTGCATCGTCAAAATCATACTCTTTTTCTTTCATAAATTTCCCTTTCTCTATCAGCGAAATCTATACCATGGTTCTTTAAATTAGAATCTGCTTTCTCTGGGTCCCATTGGTAAGCCGTAAGTGAATTGTATGTACAGTATATGCACAAGTCAAATACAAAATAGATACTTTATAAAAGATGCAATCCGCCATGTTGACATGGACTAACCCGACCTTCGCAATTCGAGGGGTGTATAAGCCGCTAAGCCAGCAAATACAAGGGGTCACCTAAAAAGGTCGGCACTACAGACTGGTTTGTCCG
>JANLHY010000335.1 GCA_024653795.1 Candidatus Brocadiaceae bacterium
TCCCGATGGCAGTCCCAATGTAATCCATGGTCACAATCTGGTCTACATTGTGATTGGAACACTCACTTTAATTTTTGGATGGTTTGGTTTCAATGCAGGTAGTACGCTTGCAGTTACTGAACTTCGTGTATCAATTATAGCAGTAAATACTTTCTTATCTGCTGCGGCAGGTGCCATCACCCTTCTCTATCTTTCCTATTTCATGACAAAGAAGTCGGATATTATTATGGCATGTAATGGGGCGCTGGCGGGCTGTGTTGCAATTACGGCGTCCGGGGCGTACGTTCCGCATTGGGCAGCAATTGTAATCGGGCTTATCGCAAGTTTAATAATGAGGCTGTCCCTCTATTTTATCGAAAGTAAGCTAAAGATTGACGACCCGGTTGGCGCTATTTCCGTTCACGGGGCAAATGGACTTTGGGGTTTGCTTTCAGTGGGTATCTTTTCAGATGGTACTTATGGAGGCGTAAAGGGGGTGATAGTAGGATCGTATTGGCAGCTCCTTGCCCAATTTATTGCCTGTGCTACGCTAATAGCCTGGTGTTTTGCGGTGGGCTTCTTATTTTTCTTCGTTTTAAAACGTACATTAGGATTACGAGTAACTGTCAACATTGAACGTTCTGGTATCGATACTTATGAACATGGCACAAGTTGTTATCCTGGGTTGTAATTCAAAAAATTAAATGATATAATGTCTTCATAAAAAAATCCTTTCAAAAATACGACAAAGATTAGCCGTTTTGTAAGTTTAAATACAGACGCACTGCTGTGCGTCTCTACACTAAATAGGTTATAGTTAAACATATGGTTGATTCTTTGGTAGGTTCAATAAATAAGCTTTTCCGTTTTCTTCCTGTTTTCCTGTCTTTTATTTGCTATTTTAATTCTTTTTGCTGAATTATAAAGTTACTAAATTTAGTATTGCTTTATAATTTAGGTATAGTATTCTTGGTTCAAATCGACCATCTATAAACAATTAGCAAATACAGTGCAAAATAGTATGCGTAAATATAAAATAAATCATAATATCTGTAAAATTAATATGTTACAATAACAATTGCTTTTTGCATGTTTTGAGGGCACATTTTGTGCGTTCCTTTAGCAAATTTAAACAAATTTAATAATTTATATCACTGCTGTCCGGACGTTTAAATAGCAATTCGTTGTAAGTGATTAAATTTAAAAGAAATACGAGAAAAAAAGATCGTAATCGATTTGAAATTCAA
>JANLHY010000338.1 GCA_024653795.1 Candidatus Brocadiaceae bacterium
ATCAATCTCAACGGCGATAACAATTGTTACCGTTATTGCTCCTATACCTACCCATTCTTTTGCTGTAAGCGGTACTGTCCTGAAAACCCATTGGAGGGCAGGTACATAAAGGACCGCAAGGTGGGCAAAGAAGGCTGCTATCATGCCAAAAAATAAAAAAGGATTAGTCAATTAAATTCGGCTGCCTGCGGCAGCGACTCTAAGTAGCCGCATGCTTTAGCCTGCGTGGAACTGTCTACGGGCAGTGAGCATTGCATACAGGCAAGGGCGCAGACTAAAGTCTACGGCTACCAGGAAATTGATGGGTCTGCTTCGCTTGACCCATCCTACCATCTCATGGGACGGTTACACTCTTAAAGTGAAAAAATAACTAACATATAACAAGAAACGAATAATTAAAAAGTAAAAAACACTTAAACATTTTTCATTTCTTGTTATATGTTATTTATTAAAATTAAGTTACGCAGAGGGGAAGCTGATATATCATTCCATGATTGACTGACTTACAGCACAACCCACCCGCTAACCCGCTTAAATAAAATGGAAATTCCTATACAATCAAGTTAACGCGGATTACCGCTTAAGTAGCCGCCGTCCGTTGCAGCGACACATTAGTTCGCATCTTCTATTTCTTCCATATGAATAAGGTCAAATAGTGTATGTCTTGCCTCATCATCAAACTTTACAAGCACATCAATATCACTATCTGGACAAATATTTTTATATATCTGTATTTCAGGGACGCCCTATTAGTAAACATATCTTGAATAGGTCTTCTTTTCCAGGAAATTTCCAGAAGAACCGCCGTTGCTATTTTAATGTTAAGGAATTTCAATCAGGCACATAATTTCCCCGTAACAGTTCAGCTCACCGCAGAGAACGCGAAGCTCGCAGAGAAAATGGGAAGCTGGGAAGTTGAGAAACTTAACCTCCCAACCTCTCAACTTCTAAACCGCTTGCGTTCTCTGCGCCCTTTGCGGTGAACTATCAAGTCAATTACGCACCCCTTGTTTAAGCCTTTCACCCTGTAATCTCAAGGCCATCCCGACACTATACAATCCTTTTTTTTCATAAGCATCCGCAAGTAATGCATATGCTTCCTCGCATTCAGGATCGACCCTCAGCACTTCGTTGAAGTAGTTTATGGCCTGCCCTATGTCTCCCTTTTTAGTGGATTCCAATCCCAGAGACATATTATCCTGAGCTTTTTTGGATAAAATTTCTAATACTTTACCGTACCCGGTAATCGCTTTCTTTATTTCCCCTTTTTGCACATACATATTTCCCAGACACAGATGGGCATTATAGGAATCTGGCATTAATTCAATCGCCTTCCTGCAGGCAGTAATTGCCTCATCAATCTCCCCATTCTTTGAATGCAACCACCCTAAACACAGATAGGCTTCACTATAATCTGGCTTCATTTTTAAGACGTCCATAACCTCTCTCAGCTTTTGATCCACCAAAGACACTTTTCCTCTCACCCAACCATAATTTGTAGAGATATTGTTTTTCGCCAATGTTTTATTGATAACCATGTTACACATGGCTATCGCTTCGTGTATCTGGTTTTGAGATGCACAAATAAAGGCCATCAATGCTCGAATGTCGGTATTCTCAGAGTCAATACGAATCGACTGCTCTGCCAGATACATCGCTTCTTTAAACAAGTCTCGCTGTGCATAAATCCATCCCAATAACGTGTAGGCATGGATATCTTTGGGATACAAACCAATGATTTCTTTGCATACTTTAACCGCTTCATCCATCTCACCTTTTTTACCATACGCCATTGCAAGCAGCCAATGTGCTTTTTTATTCCTGGAATCTATCTTAATAACCTCTCTTGCCTCAGATACTGCTTTATCAAACA
>JANLHY010000341.1 GCA_024653795.1 Candidatus Brocadiaceae bacterium
GGTGTGAAAATCCTGCCATGCGAAAGCCGTACGGGTTTGTTTTGACCCTTTTGAAATATTCCAAACTATAATCTATCGAACGTAATAGGGTATCCCTGCCATAGTTGTCCTCGAACCTGGGGAGTAGTTTGGGGTCTGTAATTTCCACCAGAGTATCACCAGGTTCTCCAGGCGCGAGGAGCGGCCTTTTCTTAAACATGGCACAACCAGATTCAAGGATAACGGACAAAACTACAAATAACACTAACCCCTTTAAAATATTTTTTTTTGATTTCATACGTACGTTTTCCTTTAAATTAAAGATGGAACCAATGTAATTTCAGCGCCTTGCATGGATTTTAAATCTTACAGACAATGCTTATAATAGGTAGTATTTTATACTTCTTGTGATTGAGAATCAAAGGAAAAAATTGAGACAGGTATGGTGCTGTTTTATAACCCGAAGAACCAAGAAATATTGTAACAATTTAGCTCTTTGAAAAAATCTATACATTTGAATTTAATCCAAACAAAACAGAATTCGTAGCGCGGGTGGTTTATCCCCCGCAGAAGCCGACCACAAGGAATCGGCGCTACATTTTTCAAAAAGCTAAAATTGTTACGAAATATTTTATTTGACAAACATTAAGTATCTTAAGTAGAATCAGCCCAACTTGTCAGGATAACAATTGTTCTTTTTATCTATAAAATCAATTACAGGTAATTCTCCCTCAAATATGTTTGGGAGTAAAAAGGGAATCCATATCTCGTTTGATGAAACGTGATAAGGAGCGGACCCGCCGCTGTAACCGGGGACGAACGTCACAATGCCACTGTCCTGTTGTATTAGGATGGGAAGGAGTGATCAGTAGGACGATCCGGGAGCCAGAAGACCTGCCTGTAATTGCTTCACGGAGTCTTCGATGGTAAAGAAGGTGAAGGTTTACATATAAATATATGTAAGGGCAGGTTTGAAACCTGCCCCTACTAATAAAATATAAAACCCATATCTTCCATTTCGAGGATATGGGTTTTTTTGTTTTTGAGAAAGGTAACAAATGTCAAGAGCAGTGACGGTATTCGCTATAATTTTTTTCCTGTTATTTATTTCATCAGAAAATGCGGTATATGCCATGCATATTACCGAAGGAATTTTACCCCCAAGGTGGGTATTTATATGGTTTGCCGTCTCAATGCCTTTTGTAGGGATTGGTATTTATCATGTCAAACGAAAGAAAAGACAGATGCCGGTGTACTTGCCTTTAGTGGGAACTTTAGGGGCGGCAGTATTTGTATTTTCCTGTTTTCCTATTCCGGTTATTGCATTGAATGGAATGGCTACATCACATCCATGCGGAACTGGTATGAGCGCTGTGTTGTTAGGGCCTTTCGTGAGCGTGCTGGTAGCAGCCATCGCATTACTTATTCAGGCATTATTCCTTGCTCATGGTGGATTAACCACACTTGGCGGAAATATATTTTCCATGGGTATCCTGGGTTCATTTTCGGGTTATTTTGCATTTAAAATAGCGCAACGATGCAGATTGCCTCTGTTTTGGTGCGGATTCCTT
>JANLHY010000344.1 GCA_024653795.1 Candidatus Brocadiaceae bacterium
TCTAGTGTGGATTTGCTTAATAGCGATAATGTAATGCATAATCTTCACTCCTGGTCTATCAAGAACGCTGCTTTTAATGAAGGGGTATCTGGTGGTGGAAAGTTAACAAAAAAATTTGATCTTGCGGAAATAGTAAAGATTACGTGTGATGTGCACAAATGGATGAGTTCTTTTGTAGTAGTTAAGGCAAATCCTTATTTCGCCGTCACAAATGAAAATGGTCAATTTAAGATTGAGAATGTGCCTGCTGGCACATATAAGATTGAGGCCTGGCAGGAGAAGCTTGGGAAAAAGACCAGCGATGTAACCGTAAAGTCAAAAGAAGAGGTTGTGGTAGACTTTGTTTTGACAAAGAAATAACGTACTTGTTTAAAAAGGCGCATTGTTAATGAATAATTTGAAGATATTGTCGTATCTCCCAAAGAGAAGCAGATATATTGTTGTCTTATTGTTTTTCCTTTCCTTTATTTCACTTCTTTCGCTTTCACAAAAAGTTTTTGCATCTGATGCGCCAGCGGGAACGGCAAAAGAAGCTGCAGCGCTTGGCGTCGAATTGCCCCAATTTGAGGCAGGTCAGTCACTGGCGTCATCGCAAACACCTGAGGGGCAACCGGCGGCAGCAGAGGCTGGGACAGCAACGGCGGCTGTTGAGGAAGAAGAGGCTGGCCCGGTACAGTATCGGGCGTTTTTTGGGATAGATTCCCGGTTGATAGTCTGGATTGTCTCGGAATTGCATCTCATGTTTGCAGCCTTTGTGCTGGGTGTGCCCATTTTTGCTGTAATTGTTGAGATTGTAGGATTCAAAGGCGGCGACATCAAATATGATAAGATGGCGAAGGAATTTACCAAGTTGCTGTCTGCTGCATTTGCTACGACTGCATCATTTGGCGGTTTGCTTGGGTTCTGTTTGTTCGGTTTGTATCCGGAATTTATGGGCCATATGACGAATGTGTTTGCGCCGACCATGTATATTTATGCATTGATGTTCTTTGGCGAAGCATTCACTTTGTATGGCTATTATTATTCGTGGGAAATTCTTAAGGGAACTGCCTTTAAGAAATGGTTCCATATTACCCTTGGTGTTTTGCTTAACCTGTTCGGTACGGGGCTTATGTTCATCACCAATTCATGGGCAACGTACATGATGAGTCCTTCGGGGGTTGCCCCTGCAACGGGGAAGCTGCTTAGTTTGTATCATGCCATGTATAATCCGCTCTGGATGCCCGTAAATATCCACCGTTTGATTGCAAATGTGTGCTTCGGCGGTTTTGTGGTAGGCGCTTATGCCGCGGTAAAATTCTTAGGTTCGAAATCTGAAGAGGAAAAGGCGCATTACGATTGGATGGGTTATGTCGGAAACTTTATAGGAGTTGGAGCGCTGATCCCCTTGCCATTTGCAGGATACTGGCTTGGACGTGAAGTGTATAGTTCCAGCCCTGTGATGGGTAATATCATGATGGGTGGCGCTTTTTCCTGGACATTTATTATCCAGGCTATTCTGATTGGTATGCTCTTTATCGGCGCTAATTATTATCTGTGGCTTGGAATGGGTAGGATTAGGGGGTCAGAGCGATACACAAAATTTTTCAAATACCTCATCTTTGTAATCTTTATGTGTTTTGCAGTCTGGTTGACACCGCATAATCTACCGCTGAGTGGAGAAGAGAGGGCGATGATTGGCGAGCAATATCACCCCTTCTCTAAATATTTTGGGGTTATGGCGGCGAAAAATGCCGTAGTCAATTTGATAATTCTTGCTACGTTCTTTTCCTTCTTGATTTATCGGAGAAGTAACAAGGGGGAAATGGCGCCGTTTTCGGAACAGGGGAAGGCTGGTAAGATTGGAATATTTTCTGCCGTGATCTTCTGTTTGCTGATGCTGGTTTCGTATGCGATTTCACTTAATTTTGTGGAATTAGATGCCAACATAAAGGTTTTTGTGAAACCGCTCGTTCGTGCGCTTTATATCCAGTCATTTGCGATATGTTTAGCAGCGTATTTAACCTTTAAAAATAAAGGAAAATTAGGGCAGGCGATGCTGTTTGCAGTTACAGCGTGTATTGCGGTGATTTATTTCTGGTATTATGGTTATCAGGTTATGCAAAAGGCAAATTTGGTATTGAGATACTTATCAGTGACGCAGGTTTCGATCGTGATGAGTTGCCTGATTATGAATGCCATTATTGATATTTTCATGTTCCGTAAGGCAAAGCTTGTGGGAGGTATTGAGTGGGGGAAGATGCCTGTGCGGTCTCAGTATGCGTTGCTTCTGTTGTGTGTAGTTATTGTCATTCTGATGGGATTGATGGGCTTCATACGATCCGGACTGAGAATGGACTGGCATGTTTATGGCATTTTGCAAGATACTTCACAATGGGCGTACACCCCATCCCTGGCATACATGGGCAGGATAGTAGGCTTGATTGTGGCGCTCTTCCTGGGTCTGGTAGCTTTTGTGTTTTGGCTGGCCGGTCTCGGTGATAAAAAAGAAAAGGCATAGAAAACTTATGAATAAAAGTATGCTTAAAATTACGGCATTTGGAATTGTAGTTATCGGATTCTATATCTATATTACGATGTATGTGTCCGGCCTTTCTGGTACGGGTGGCGGCGAGTCGGCCGGAGGGGTAAACCCTGAATCTGGCGAAAAGATATTTTGGGGTGACGGACAGTGCAGTACCTGTCACAAGATAGGTTCGAGCGGAAGCGCCACAAGAGGCCCTGACCAGGATGGCTTGTCTGGCAGGGCTGAAGAGCGGGCAAAAGAGTTGGGTTTGCCTTCTGGATTGGATTATCTGGTAGAATCCATAGTAGAGCCTGAGAAATATGTCGTGAAAGGGTATGATAAAATTATGCCGAAGGTATTCGATCCCCCCATTATGTTGTCACGTGAGAAGATACTGGCTGTTTTGTCGTACCTTCAAACGCTGGGGGGAGAGCCTGATATTGGCGCTCTTATGAAGTATAAGGATAAAATACCTGAGGCATCGAAGAAAAAGGTAAAGCCGTGGGTGCCTCCGATGGTTGTTGATGCAAAAGAAGGCGAAAAGGTATTCTTTGATGAAACTCGCCCGGTTACCTGTGGAAAGTGTCACGTTGTGAATGGCAAAGGCAAGAAAGTGGGACCAGAGCTTACGGGGATTGGCGCTATTCAGACTCCTGAATATTTCCTTGAATCTATCCTTAAGCCAAGCGCCAAGATCGTAAAAGGGTACGAAACGATGTATGTGATAACAACAGATGGAATACCCTATAATGGCTTAATTAAGAGTGAAACTGAGGAAGAGATTGTTTTGTTAAAAGAAGAGAGTGGTGAGCTCGAAGAGGTGTCTATTGCTAAAAGCGATATCGAGGAAATGAAAAAGCAGGATGTTTCAATTATGCCGGGAAATATTGGTGAGATGTTAAGTGTAAGGGATTTTTACGGGATTGTATCCTTTTTACAAAGCTTGAAATAAGGAATCAATAGCTAGGAGTGCATTAATGGCTAAAAAAGGCAGTAAATTTTTAATGATATGGGTAATCACTGCAGTTATCTGCTTGTTTTTGTTCCTTAAATATGCTTCCCCGAAGATTTTTCAGGTGTTAATGGCGAAAGATCATACTATGCCCACGCCAAGCACCCTGATGATGTGGTATATGATTATGGGAATTCTGGCTGGTCTGGTGTATGCTACCACCAGTAATCAAAAATTTGCTGATTTTCTGGGCTTTTTGCTGCCAGGTAGTGGTCATACAATAAAGTTTTTGCTGCAAAAACTGCTATTTGTTGCTTTTCCTGTGCTCGTGGGCTGGTTTGTGTATTCCTGGTCTATTCCAGGCGCTGCATCGCCGGTGGAATTAAGAATTCAGCATCCTACCCTTCCACAAGAGTTTGAAAAGCTAGCGAATCCACTCCGTCAAACGGATGCTGAAACACAAAGGAAGTGCATCGAAGAAGGAAAGATTCTCTTCCAAACCTATTGTCGTCCCTGTCATGGTTCAAAAGCGGATGGCAACGGGCCTTTTGCAAATTCATTCCGTTTGAGACCGATTAATTTTCAGGATCCAGGAACGATTGCAACTGTAGTAGATAACTATCTCTTTTGGCGTATTAAAGAAGGCGGTCCCGGCCTCCCTTCGGAGTCTACCCCGTGGGATTCAGCGATGCCGTCGTGGAAAGATGATTTAAAGGATGACGAAATCTGGAAGATTATTATGGGTGAATATGATACGGCTGGTGTTATGCCTCGACAAAGGGAAAAGCTTGAATAATACTATGATAAAAGCGTTTAAAAATGTTTTGGTTAGTTTGGGATTGATCGTAGTAACGACAAGTGTTTTTATAGGGCGTGCAGAGGTATCTGCGCAGACATCACACTTGTTTAGAACTTATAAACATGAAGTGCCGCAAAAGTTGTCTGAAACACCCGAAGCTATTGCAGAAGGAAAAAAGGTTTACGAAAAGCGGTGTTGGTATTGTCATGGAATCGAAGGTAAGGGTGATGGCCCTGCATCGAAAACCACGTTTCCAAAACCCAGGAATTTTACGAGAAATGAGTATAAGGTTCGTTCTACTACGTTTGGTTCAGTTCCTACCGATGAAGACCTTTTTAGAATTATTACCAGCGGTATAGAAGGAACGGCCATGCCTTTCTGGATCACGATTTCTGAGACAGAACGATGGCAGGTAATTTACTACGTGAAGACCTTTAGTGAACGGTTTAAGAAAGACACTGCCCCGAAGGTAGTATCGGTAGGGTCAGTTGCCTCGACCCCGGATAGCATAAAAAGAGGGCAAGAGCTATTTAAGGAGACGAAGTGTTTTGAATGCCATGGCGAGGACGGTCGGGGAAATGGCCCTTTAACGGTAGCTTTACAAACAGAATGGAATATGCCTTACAGGGCAAGGGATTTATCCAAGGCATGGAATTTTAAGGGTGGTAATACAATGGAAGATATTTATCGTACGATTTCTACTGGTTTTAATGAGACCCCTATGGGTTCTTATTTAGAAAAACTTTCTGACGAAGACCGCTGGCATGTTGCTCACTATGTGAAAAGTTTATCGAAAGATATGGCATCTGATGTGGTGGTAAAGGTTAAGTTATTTGAAGGCGAACAATTGCCGGCAGAACCATTAGACGAGAACTGGAGTAAAGCCACGCCAGTAGAGATTCCCTTGGCAGGGCAAATACTTACTAGTCCTAGACATTGGGCACCGTCTGTTGATGCAGTTATGATTAAGGCTTTATACAATAAGGATGAAATTGCCTTTTTGGTTGAATGGGATGATTCAACTAACAAACAAGAGGAAATATTCCGCGATGCCGTTTCTCTTCAGTTTCCAACAAAAATTCCGGAATCGTTAAAGAAGCCATATTTTGCAATGGGAGATTCGAGCGGAGCAGTAAATCTGTGGAGTTGGAAGGCATATTGGAGCGATGGATTTGGTTCTATTGCCGAGGCACCAGAATCAGAGCCGGGGACAGTGATTGAAATGAATGCAAAGGGATTTAAAAATATTGTAACACAGCCACCGGAGAGCCAGAACGTGACGGGGAAGGGGATTTACCAAAATGGGCGGTGGAAGGTTGTTATGAAAAGACCTTTGAATACGGAGGATGCAAAGGGGGATATTCAATTCGAAATTGGAAAGCTCATCCCTATTGCCTTTGCGATATGGGATGGTTCAAATAGCGATGTCGCCGGCCAAAAATCAGTGTCATCATGGTATTACATATCGCTTGAAAAGTCCGTACCCAAAACGGTTTTTGTTTACGTATTGATTGCAATTGTTATGGGTGCAAGTATTGAGATGTGGTTTGTAGCGAGATTACGCAGGTTCCCACCAAAGTTAGAAGATGAAGGTCAGTAAGGGATTGACAATAAATAATCTGAACAAGTTTGTTGTCCGACACTTCGACAGGCTCAGTACAGGCACTTTGAAGAGCAGGTACTGTCAGGGCTAATCCCCGTTTTCACGAGGACAAGAGCCCAATTCAGACTTCGTAGTGAGCTCAGTCGAACGATAAGACCATCACTAACCCCAGCCTT
>JANLHY010000345.1 GCA_024653795.1 Candidatus Brocadiaceae bacterium
CGCGAAAAAGTTCCATAACTCCGTGGGTGGGGTTTCCCTTCTTTAAGTATTCCCTGGTTAGCGCGCATGGAACTATCAGAACCGACAAAGACAAAATCCCAACCCAATATCTTTTCCAAATTTTCTTCACACATGCTGAACAAAAAAATATCTACCCGGGTCTCTTCTTCTATGAGCAAATCAAAAACTGTCTCAATAGGCGGCTTGTTCAACTCCTTAGAAATCTCTGTGATTGTCTTTCCCTCCATCCACTTGTTTTTATCATAATAGACGGATGAAATCATTATCCCATTCCAGAAAGCATCATCTTCTGATTGCAATATCTCTTTAGCAATTTGTTTCCGAATGTTTGTGTCTTTTAGCCTGTGTATTTGTTCCGCAACGCCGCCCTCGTAAACCCAATTGGGCAGTATGACATCCAGATCGGTTGCAGCAGCGATATAGGGATAACGATCACAGGTAATGCCGATGCCTTCGTCAATAGCGCGTTCAATGATTGCTTTTATATTTTTGACCTTATACCAATTGCGGCTTCCCGATGTTTTAAGGTGAGATACCTGCAGCCTGACTCCGGAAAGTCTTGATATTTCAATCGCCTCAGTAAGCGCATCTTCAAGTTTGTCTCCTTCATTACGGATATGGGTTGCATAAAAACCACCATAATTCTCAATTATTTTGCACATTTCCGCTATCTCATTTGTTGCTGCATAACAACCGGGTGGATAGATTAAACCGCTGGACATGCCAAATGCCCCTGCTTCCATAGATTCCCTTAAATCTTTATCCATTTGAAGTAGTTCATGCTGTTTAGGAGTTCTATTTTCATATTCAATTGTACATGCCCTGATATTGCCATGACCGACAAGAAATGCGCGATTAATAGAACTCCCGGCCTTTTCTGCCACATCATAAAACTCAGATGCCGACCGCCATGTGAGGTCGATACCATATTTAGCTAATCCCTGCGCCCGTCTTTCCAACACTTTACCACGCAATGGGAAGGCCGATAAGCCGCAGTTTCCGCAAATTTCGGTAGTTACACCATCGAGGATCTTGCTATCACTCTCCGGACGGATAAGCCATAAGAAATCGCTATGGGAGTGGATATCGATAAATCCTGGGGCTACAATCAGCCCATCTGCATCAATGGTGGGACAATTATTGGCAGGAATGCGATGATCTAAAAAGGCAATCTTGTCATCCTTGATGCCGATATCTCTATTTTTCCCAGGTATTCCAGTTCCATCAATGACCGTTCCATTTTTTATTATCAGATCAAAGTCCATGAGCATTCAATTCAAAAAAGGTAACAGTTCACCCCCTCCCCAACATGGTTACATACATTAATCTCCACGCCGTTATCATGTCTATGGCTAAACACCGTTCCAGCCGATCAAGACTCCCCAGCCTCTTATCCTCACTCCTCC
>JANLHY010000383.1 GCA_024653795.1 Candidatus Brocadiaceae bacterium
TTCCTTTTTTTCTACGGGAATCGATTCACCGGTAATGGGAGATTGGTCAACACTGGAGTAGCCTTTTAATACCTTTCCATCCAAGGGTATCTTTTCTCCTGGCCGTATGATAATAACATTGGAGATTTCTACTTCTTCTACGGGTAAAACCGTTTCCTTCCCATTTCTCCTGACAAGTGCTTCTTTCGGCGCCAGTTCCATGAGCATTTTTATGGCACCCCTTGATTTGCTCACGGTATAGATTTCTAAGATATCACCTAACAAATAAATAAAAACCAACGTAGCTGCCTCTTCCCACAATCCAAGAGTCACAGCCCCAATAGCCCCTGTAACCATTAAGGTACGGATATTAAGGGTTAATGTCCTTAAGGCGCCAAATGCCATCTTTGCAGGATAATAACCACCAACAATAATAGCCGTACTATGAAGAATAACGGTCATTATTCCCTTCCATCCGATTTTTTCTAACGCAAAGGCTAATATCGTAAAAAGACCGCACAGAGAAAGGGCGACAATCCTCTTTTCCTTCCACCAGGCAATTTTGGGTCTGGTTTCCTTAACAACCGACGCCTTCATCCCTGTTTCTGCAATACTCTTGATGACTTGCGGGACTGAAATCAGTGAAGGGTCACAAATAACTTTTATGCCCTGAGTCGCAAGGTATATCTCAAAGCTTTTTATCCCCCTGAGGGACTTCAACTTCTTCTCGATAATCTGCACCTCGTCCTGGCAATCCATTCCCTCGATAATCAACTTATGTGTTTCAATGTGTTCGTTTATCATTATAAATAAAATGAAAATTCCTAACCCGAACGATTCGGAATGCGTAGCGCGGGTGGTTTATCCCCCGCCAAATGCCGACCACAAGGGATCGGCGCTACATTTTCCAATATCAACAACGAGTTCAAAATGTATGGTTCAATCTGCAAGATTGAACCAGCCAAGGCCCCCGGCCTATCAAAATTATCCCCTTGGCCAGTACATGATGATAACCACACCTATAAGGGCAATAAGACCACCTATCAGGTCAAATTTGTCCGGAGCTATCTTGTCAATCTTCCATCCCCACAGAATAGAGAGAACTATGAATACGCCACCATAGGCGGCATAAACCCGCCCGAAGTTCGCAGGCTGAAAGGTTGGTATAACTCCATAGATAACCAGCACGATTGCCCCGCATAAACCGAGCCAGATATTTTTACCCTCTCTTAGCCAGAGCCATACCAGATATCCACCGCCTATTTCGCAGAGTCCGGCAAGGATAAAGAAGAAAATCGACCTGGCAATCTCAATCTTTTCCATTTTTTACTTCCTTTATATTTCTTTGCGCTCTTTGTGCCTGGTGAACCGTTACGACAAAGCTTTTTGTTCTTCGTTATTGTCCCCCTATTTTAACCACTGCCAGTCTTTCGATGTCCGCAATGAGCAGGTTTAAATTTTTTAGGGATTCTATATAGGAAATCCTCGTTTCTGCCCACGTTCTCTGGGCGTCCAGCAGGTCTATATAATTAAACTCACCTTCTTTGTATCCCCTTTCTATTAATTTCAGGGATTCTTCTGCCCTGGGCAGTATCTTATCTCTGAATTCAACGACACGCCTCCGTTCCACATTGTATGAGTTAAAATTCTTTTTTAACTGAAAAAGCAGATCATTGTATACTGACAGGTTCTCACTTTTCGCCTTTCTTGAGAGTGCCTTGCCCTTCTGTATATTACCCTGGTTACGATTAAAAAAGGGGGCTGGTATCTCTATGCCCATCTGAACGGTATCTACATTTTCCTGTGTAAGCCGTTTATAGCCTGCCGATACATTGATGTCAGGTATAGCCTGTCTTTTTTCCAGCGTCAATTGTGTTTCTGCTATTTCGATATTCTTCTTTGATGCCTTAATGACCGGTTGATTACTCTTCATATTTAATTCAAGTTCATGAAGCGATAGTTCTCCAGGTCTTGTCAAGAGCTTTCCCATCACGCCATCGACGGTTTCCTCCGGAGTGCCCATCACCGTCTGTAACTCTTTTATAGAATTTTGGAGATTGCCTTCGGCACTGGATACAGAATTTCTTGCCTTTGATAATTCCACCTCTGCCCTGAGGACGTTTGTAATAGCCACCTCGCCCGCATCAAACCTGACTTTCTCACTCTCATAAATACCTTTTGCAATTTCTTCTACTTTCTTTGCAATGGCGAAACCTTCCTGGTCAGCTACAACTTTGTAAAACGCCTTCTTTGTGTCGGCTATAACAGCCAGTAGAACGGTATCACGTTCTAATTCGTTTTTTTCTTTCGATTTCTCACTTACCTTTATTCCCAGTCCCCTTTTGCCGCCGGTGATAATCGGCTGAGTTATACCAACAAGGTTTTGACTCTGATTCAATCCAAGTTCACTGCTCGGCATTTCCTCGGCTAGAAGTTCCAAGACGGGATTTGGATACAGTTTTGACTGTTGTAATGAGCCAATGGCTGCATCTATCTGATCCCGTGTCGACTGCAATTGCGGGTTTTTTTCAATGGCTGTCTTAAGGGCTTCTTCGAGTGAAATTTTCTTGTGTACAGGTTGGTTGTCCTTGTCCTCGGCTTTGATTGGAGAATCGTTTCCAAGGATTATTACCTGAAGGCACGGTAAATAAACAAATAGAAAGACTACCGCGATACAAAATGGAAATCTATATCTTTTAAGAGGGGATTTAAAATTAAAATACGTGTACATAAACAACACCTTTCACAATAAAATTAAAGCATAAGGGAGAAATCTGTAAACCCTGTAATTTCGTAACAGTTCAGCCCACCGCAGAGAACGCTAAGGGATTGACAATAAATAACATGAACAACTTCATGTTGCTGTGACATCAGGGCTAAAGCCCCGATAGGACGTGTACCCATTAACCCCAGCCTTAAGGCTGGGGTTAATGACGGTCTTATCTGAACTTGTCCTCGTAAAAACGGGGATTGGGCTTTAACCCTGACAGTGCCTGATCTTCAAAGTGTCGGACAACAAACTTGTTCAGATTATTTATTGTCAATCCCTAAGGACGAAAAGAGAAAGAGATTGGGAGGTTGAGAGGTTGAGATTTTCTCAGCTTCTCATATTCTCAACTTCTGCCTCTCTTCTTTCCGCACTTTGCGCCCTTTGCGGTGAACTATTACGTAATTTCAATAGTCAAAAGATTTCTCGATACTCTCGGAATGACAGTTTTGTTAGTTTTCGCTCAAACACTAATTAATACTTACTCAGGTTATTTCCGTGGAAAACTAACTGTGGAATGTGTTACGCGGTCAAACGCGGTGGATGATATATAATCGTATGGAAGATGCCGTTGGAATGATTAAAAGGAATTATTTTAAACCAACTAGAGGCGCTGGTAAGAGTGAATGAAGTGTTTTGGAATACATGCAGGACTAAATTGTGGGCACAGAGTACACAACAAGTTGGGCAACATGGATCATCCGTTGGAATGGAGGAACAATCATCATTATGAGATGAAACAGCAGATTCCTTCGCAACGCAATGGGATAAATCCTTTTCTACACAGCCTAATACTAAACAATCGCCTGGTAATATGCACAGGAGAAACCATATCACCAGGATACTTTTCAGGCATTTTTTTAAGAAATTAGTTTTGAGCATGTTTTATAAGTCAAAACGGGTCTTTTTAATTAGGCCTTCGGCGACAACAGATTACCCGCGAAACACTCGAAAAAGCCCCGATCCTCCCTCTTTATCCCCCTCTGGAGGGGGACAGGGGGTGGATACTTTCGCGTCTTTTCGTGGGCAACTTTGAAATTCCTGTACATTCAATATAACCCACACATCCGCCATGATAATTATTAACCCACTTTAAAAGCAAGCAGAAAATAATTTTTGATTTACACTGTCAAAGCAGAGAGGTATACTACCATTCACACGATGATTTAATGGTATATGAATTTTCATTTTAGAGAATCCCCCGTCCTTCCCCCTGTCCCCCTCCGGAGGGGGACAGGGGGAGGATTGGGGTTGTAAACTTGTTCTCGTGAAACTCGTCCTCGTAAAACTTGTCCTCGTGAAAACGGGGAACGGGGAACGGGGAATGGGGAATAGCCCAGAAAAAACACAACCCCCTATGTCCCCCTTTGTTAATGGGGACTTAAACGGAATAAATTTAAAAAACAGAAAGGAGTAAATATGCAGAATGCGAAGAAATACTACCTTGGATTTTTAGTAGGGTTACTTTTTCTTGCTATAAGTATGCCGCTTTCCTATGCCCAGGAAAAGAGGGAGTCCAGTTATACATCGGTTATTGAAGAACCATTCGACAAAGTTATGGCGCGTGATAAGGCCCAGAAGGCTGAAGTGATGAAACGTCACATGGACTTGCTTAACGAGCGCTACGACCTTTCACAAAAAGAAGCCGCAGATGCAGCCATGTCAGGGGGAAAGCCGTTACCTGTTGGACCGACTGCCAGGTTAAGAGGTAAATTGACATGGGAAAAACTGGCCGGCATGACGCCTGATGAAGTTAAAGATAAAAACGTGTTTCCTTATCTTCCTCTGCCGCATCCAAATCATTCTTCAGGTGGAATGCTATTTTCACAGAAGCAAATAAAACAAGTCACACGCCTGGAACGTTTTGATCTGGACTTTGATTTGCCTGATCACTTTTTGCCCGAATTCCCACCGCCAATCTATCTAACCACTCACAAAGATATGGGAGATGTTTCTCAAGGCAAACTGGTGACGTTGGATAATTACTACGAAATATTCAATGGCATCTTGAACCCTAAACAGTTGGAAGGGCTGCGACTTTTGGTTACACAGTTTCCTCAGCAGCAGTTCAATGCAACGGCAGATAGAAAAAGCGAAAACCCGAGCCAGGGTGTGACCTGCTTCGATTGTCATGTGAATGGACATACCTCAGCGGCAACTCATCTGGTTGGAGATATTAGGCCCCAATCTCACCGAAACCGGATTGATACTCCTTCATTGCGCGGGATTAATATTCAGAGGCTCTTCGGCTCACAGCGCGCACTTAAATCAGTGGAAGACTTTACTGAGTTTGAACAGCGCGCTGCTTATTTTGATGGGGATCATCTGACTGCGTCAAAGAAAGGGGTAAACATCCTTGAGCGCGGCAGCCAGGTTCATTTCATGGCAGAGTTCATGGCGCTTCTTGATTTTCCGCCTGCGCCTAAACTCACTATCTACGGCCAGCTCGACCCAAAAAAGGCAACAGATTCAGAAAAGAGAGGCGAGGCCATATTTTTTGGTAAAGGAAAATGTGTAGTTTGCCACCCCGCGCCCTACTATACCGACAACCAGATGCATGATCTCCAGGTTGAGAGATTTTACAAACCTCAGTTGATCAATGGTCAGTACATTCGCGCCGAAGGCCCTATCAAGACATTTCCCTTAAGAGGTATCAAAGATTCTCCTCCTTATTTGCATGATGGGCGCTTGCTGACACTGGAAGATACGGTGGAGTTTTTTAACCTGGTACTGCAAATCAATCTGAATGCGCAGGAAAAAAAGGATTTAGTTGCCTTTCTCAGACAATTGTAACAAAAAGGATTTAACCATGTATTCTATCAACAAGCATTGCTTCAAGGAATTCAGGATTGCGCCGGGGCATCGTGCAAATTACGCCATCCTCTGTAATCCCGAGTTCAAAGAAAAACAGTGGGGTATGAAATACTCTCCTGCTAATGACTATTCGAGAGAATATAAGATACTCCCCCTCTTTTCACATCCTCAAATCCCTGTTCGATATGAAGAGGGCAAGGATGTTATGTATAAGGATGGTCAATCGGTGCTCATCCAGAATTATCTCATTATGACCCACTTTGAGGGTGAAGATGTCGTTGAATATTACAAAAAAAAGGGTTTGCCTGATCAACATGAGATCGGGCACGTGATTCAATATTTTTCCAATGCCACATTACCTTTACATCACATGCATTCCAAAGGATACATTCATTGTGACATCAAGCCCGGTCACCTCATCCTGAACCCTGTTACGGGTACGATGGCGCTCATAGACCTTGAGTGCACCATTAAAATTGGGGAAATTATTTGTGGTATGAGCAAGGAATATGCCTCTCCGGAGCAGAAAGAAATGATTCGGTTATTACGCAATGGAGAGAGTGAAAAGGCTGTACTAAAAAAGGTCAGGATGAACGCCGCTTCTGACCTGTATTCCGTCGGTCTGATCTTTTATCGGGCAATAACGGGAAAATTATGGCAAGATGGTGCCATTCCTCCCAAGGAAATTAACAAGGACATTCCGGAAAAGCTAAACAAGGTTATCGTAGGACTGCTGGAAGAAAATCCTGATAATCGCATCCAAACCGCAGAAGCCATGAAGGCCGAGCTAGAAGCGGTGTAGGGGTTTAAGATTTTAAACCCCTACTATGATAATCGTTCGACTGAGCGCTCACGACGAAGTCTGTGTTCACCCGTGTCCAAAAATTTGTATGAAAAAGCCTTTAGCACGAAAAATAATCGAAGAACATCTCATATCAGGTAAATGGCGGGTAGGGACTGAGATCGGCATCCGCATTGACCAAACCCTCACCCAGGATGCTACAGGAACACTGGCCTACCTGGAATTTGAGTCCATGGACGTTGGATGCATTAAGACAGAACTCTCCGTTAGCTACGTTGACCACAATCTCCTTCAGACCGATTACAAAAATGCCGATGACCACCGCTTTCTCCAGTCTGTTGCCCAGCGTTTTGGCATCTATTTTTCACCACCCGGCAATGGTGTTTCACATCAGGTCCATCTGGAACGCTTCGGCGCTCCCGGCAAGACGTTATTGGGCTCCGACAGCCACACCTCTATGGGTGGCGCACTGGGCATGATCGCTATCGGGGTGGGTGGGCTGGACGTTGCCCTTGCCCTGGTGGGTGAACCGTTTTACTTTCAGGTTCCAAAAATACTCGGCGTAAAGCTGACTGGGAAATTGCCTCCCTGGGTTTCTGGCAAGGACGTAATCCTGGAAATGCTCAGGAGACATACCGTCAAAGGTGGAATAGGCAGGATTGTTGAGTATTATGGTCCCGGCGTTGACACCCTTTCTGTCACTGATAGGGCTACGATAGCAAATATGGGCGCGGAACTGGGTGTTACGACTACAGTATTCCCCTCAGACCACAGGACACTTGAATTCCTCAAAAGCCAGGGCAGAGAGCAGGTGTGGAGGGAATACAAGGCCGACCTGGATGCAGAGTACGACGAACATGATGAAATAAACCTTGGTAATCTCGAACCCCTTATTGCCTGCCCCTCTTCACCCGACAACGTGAAAAGAGTTTCAGAGGTAGAAGGCATTCCTGTGGCTCAGGCTATCGTTGGCTCGTCTGTCAACTCTTCGTTTCGTGACCTCATGATCGTGTGTAAAGTCATGGAGGGAAAAACAGTTCATCCCGACGTAAGTTTCGAGATTAACCCCGGGAGCCGTCAGGTTATCGAGAATGTGGCTGCATTAAATGGAGTTCTAACGCTTATCCATGCCGGCGCACGCATCCACCAGTCAGGCTGTTTGGGATGTATCGGGATGGGACAGGCTCCGTCCTGTGGTACCGTTTCACTAAGGACATTTCCAAGGAATTTTCCCGGCAGAAGCGGAACAGAGGGCGACCAGGTTTACCTGTGCAGCCCTGAAACAGCCGTGGCTGCCGCCATTTTTGGGAAGATTACAGACCCCAGAAAATTAGAGGATTATCCGCAGGTTAAAGAACCCGAACGTTACCTGTTTAACGAAAACCTTATCATAAAACCATTGCCCGTAAAAAAACGTAGTACTGTAGAAATTATAAGAGGTCCAAATATTGCACCTTTCCCCAGCCTGAAAACTTTGCCTGAACATTACGAAGGGGAGGTTATCATAAAGGTAGGTGACAATATTACTACCGACCATATCATGCCCGCAGGGAATGAAGTGCTTCCATTAAGAAGTAATATACCCGCCATTAGTGAGCATGTCTATGAAAGGGTCGATGCATCATTTGCAAAACGATGCCAGGAAAAGGGTGGCGGGATTATTGTAGGTGGCGAGAATTACGGACAGGGCTCCAGTCGTGAGCATGCCGCCCTTGCCCCGAGATTCCTGGGCATTCAAGTCAAAATAGCAAAAAGCTTTGCCCGCATCCACCGTTCCAATCTGATTAACTTTGGCATCGTCCCTCTTTTATTCAAGAATTCCGGGGATTATGATTCCATATCGCAAGGCGATTCCATCCGCATTCAGGACGTGAAAAAGGCCGTTAAAGAGGGCCGGGAAGAAATAAAGGCAATATGGAGTAATAAATTAACAAAACAGGAAAAGGAGCTTTCACTTATCCTCAAAGCAACGGAAAGAGAACGCGAAATCCTCCTCAATGGTGGATTATTAAACACCGTTCGGGGCAAACTCTTCATATCTTGCCCGGTTGAATGAGTATCGGTTTAAAAGAAAAAAGAGTAAGATTTGGGCCATGACGAAACCATTACGAATTGAAGGCACTTTTTATCATATCACATCAGGATGCGATCTGAGAACAATTAGTTATTGATTGAATAATGAAGGTTTGACCCCCAGGACCCTCTTTCTTCTCCTTCTGAGTTGTTGCTTCAGGGGGGCCGCCGGTCTCGCTTCGTTAAGCGGGCTAACGCCGCAGTTCAGCGGCTGCGGGGTGAGGGAAAGTTTGATAAAAATCGGACGTTCAAATTACCACTTTCATGAAAATCATGCCTCTGCCCGCAGGCCGCTGGAACTGCATGTTAGGCGTTTAGTTTACCATTACCACCGAACTTTATGTCTTTCATCAAACTCCTTTCTCTGCTCATTGAACAGCGCCTTCATATACCCGTACTTCTCGTTTTAATTGACCTGCTAACTTGTCTGACTCTACTTCGAGATCATAATGTGCTTGAAGATTAATCCAAAATTGTGGGGACATACCAAAATAGTGTCCCAAACGTAGAGCCGTATTGGCGGTAATAGCGCGTTTACCTTGTACAATCTCATTTATGCGTCTGGCAGGAACATTAATATCCTTTGCAAGTTTGTACTGGCTGATATTCATCGGCTTGAGAAATTCTTCAAACAAAATCTCTCCAGGATGTATGGGGGGAATTTTTTTCTCACGCATTGTTTATGACTCCTTTAATGATAATCAACGATTTCCACATTGTAGGCATCGCCTTCATGCCATTTAAAACAAATTCGCCATTGGTTATTGATGCGTATACTGTGTTGTCCTTCTCGATCACCATGCAAGGCTTCCAAGTGGTTGGAAGGGGGAACCCGAAGAGAATTCAAATTGGTTGCTGCATCTAACATCCACAATTTCCGCATCGCTATTTTTTGTATATCGTGCGGTAGCTTGCGTGAAAAAGCACGATAGAAGATCTTTTCGGTCTCTTTGTCCCTGAATGCCTTGATCATAGACAAATAATAACGAATTCCGTTATTATCGTCAAGCGTTATTTTCAGGTTTTGCGATTTTCTCGCCCGCTCCTGACGCCGCGCTTCAGCCGCGGCGCGCTCGTTCCTTAGATCCTGCACACGATGACACGCGCGCCGTCGGCTGCAAGCGCTTGTTATGCCGCGTATTCATGCGACAGGCAACCGGTAACGCTGGTCGCCAGCGCACCAGCCCACGTACAGCGACGGCGCCTTCGTGCTTGGAACCTTCGTCACGGCTCCACGCTCGCCCGCAGTCCCGAGTGCACTTACAAACGCCGCAAAGTCCTCGAACCACCACGACTCTGGACTGAACGATTGGACGAGCATGACCGCTGCGTGAGCGTGGAAGCGCCTCGCCGTGAGTAGCGCCGATGCGGACCGATGGAGCAGCTGATAACGAATCGCGTCGGGCAACTGCTGTGAAAGTCCAAGGACCTCATGAAGGTACCTCAGTCTCTCCTGCTGCCCGCCCGACGCCTCGGCACGTTTCTGGCCGAGGGTCGGACCGAGCGGTTCATCGACCTTCGCTTCGACGGCGATAACGACCAATCCGTGAGTATTGGTTGCCACGGCGAGTACATCCGTGTGCGAGGTCGTTGAACCTCCGGGGAGCGGAACCTCCCATTCAGGAACCGCCAGGACAAGGTCCAAGCCGCGCAACTCCGCTGGCCCCGAGTTAAGTGCGGCAGATACTTCCGGAGGAAGACCGTCGGCCGCCTCCCATGAGGAGGCTGCCGCCATTGCCGAAGCGCCCGCCTTCCAATGCAGGTCAGGCTTCGCAAGCAGGCGCTTCCAATCGTTGGCCGATTGAGTCGGGATCAAGATTCGCTTCATTCCGATCTCCGTTTAGCGGCATAACAATGATTATACAGTCTGTATAAAACGGCAAACACAGACCGTCTCGATATATATAAGAAGTTGCCGTGCCTTCTTATCACGCATTGTAACTTATTTCTTATAAAGCTTTTGTGTGTTTTTCTCTAATCGCCCATTCCGGTTTATACAGACTGTATAAACCGGACTACAACCCATAGACGGGACTTCGGACACCGTGACCGCCTTTGTTCAAGACATGGGTGTATATCATCGTTGTGCTGACGTCTTTGGCGAAGACAATCAGAGATTATCATTTACCGTTTTGCAATGTCAAACTTCTTTTAAATGAAGAGATAATAGGAAATTGTTTTTTCTTTAAAAAGGATGATAGTACAAAAATGAAGAAGAATGCAAGCTTTTTTCGGTTTTTTCTGGGGAAAGAACGGGGTCGAATCTCTCCTTGTCGGCAGATAATAGGTGTTTTAGCAAATTCTTGTGTCATAATTTGTGCTTTTTGCTGGTTCAATCGTCCTCGATTGAACCGAAACAATTGGCATTTTTTCATGGTTGGTGAGAGTTCGAAACCTGGATCCGGTTCAAAACATATGGGTCAATCTGCAAGATTGAACCAGCCAATTAGGGCAGTCCAAAAAGTTCGATTTTCAACTGTCATTGCGAGCGTGAACGAAGCAATCTATTTTGAAACCCTTTAAAATCAAGGGATTGCTTCAGTCGTTCCTCCTTCGCAATGACATGGTAATAACTTTTTGGACAACCCCTACGTGTTTATAATAGGCATTCCACAGCGGCTATTGCAGCCTGTATTGCATTATCTTCTCCAGCCTTAAGTCTCTCTTTTGTTATCTTTTCCATACCTGTTTTATTGACCACGCCTGTTATACAGCCTCCTTTAAGGCCCATTGATGCAGTGAGCGTTAAGACGGTGGAGGATTCCATCTCGTAGTTCAATACATGGAGCTTTTGCCACTCTTTCGTAGCCCCCTGAAATCTTCTCAGTACGTATTTTGTAAATGAATCCTTTCTTTCCTCGCCTGGATAAAATGTGTCAGAAGATGCCGTTATGCCCACATGGTATCTTGCCTTGGCCTTCTTTGCCCCTTCAACGAGTGCGTTAATGACCTCATAATGCGCGACAGCAGGGTATTCGATGGGCGCATAATGTGTTGAGGCGCCATCAAGCCGCACGGAACCTGAAGTGATAATGATATCACCGATGTTGATATGATCCTGAATAGCCCCGGTTGTCCCCACCCTGATGAATGTGCCTATGCCTAGTTGTGCCAGCTCGTCAATGGCGATTGATGTGGACGGTCCGCCTATCCCGGTAGATGTAATCAGGAGCTTTTCCCCCTTTATTTCAGCCAGATAGGTGCTGAATTCCCTTTTCCATGCCAATTTTTCATTCTTCGTTTTGTAAGTCTCCGAAATCTTTTCAGCGATAATCTGCGACCTGAAAGGGTCGCCGGGCAGTAAGGCAATCTTTGCGCCTCGAATCTTCTTTTTGTCAAGGTCCAGGTGATATACAGTACGCATTGTTATTACCCGAAAATACCGTTATAGTTCTGTTCACCGCAGAGGCCGCTAAGGTCGCAGAGAAACAACAAGTGGCGAATATCGGGTGGCTCGTGACGAGAATCACGTCACACGTCTCATGTCACTCGACACTTTTCTACGTATTGTTTTTAGTGATAATCTGTATAACATGTTTAGTAACAATTTAGTTTTTTGAAAAATTAAGCCCTGTTAAGGGCGTACTGTTTGTAGCAATTAATCGTTAAGATACGATTAGCTCCGTAGGAGCGGCCTGTATATGATTGATATGCAAACAGG
>JANLHY010000409.1 GCA_024653795.1 Candidatus Brocadiaceae bacterium
CTTCTGGATGAATGATGCAGTCGTCCCCTACCGTCTGTTATCACAGGAAGAACAGACAAAGATTTTAGAAGAGTACGTCCAGTGCATCATCGCTTTTCAATTCAAAGAAACCTAACAAATCTCCCCCCTTCGTTTAAGTTAGTCCCCCTTAACAAATGGGGATTCAGGGGGTTGTGTTTTTCTTTTCAGGGCTATTTTACAACCCCCTTACCACCTAGTTTTTTAAGGGGGATTTTTATACCTCCTTTGTTTGTCCGTGTTTAACTTAATCCACATATCCCCGTTTACACGAGGACAAGTTTTATAATGGCACAAATTATTCCCCTCTTGGGAGGGGTTAAGGGGTGGGTCCCTTGGGCGTGAAATCTCAGTGAATATCTCACGAATTACCGATCCCCATTTACACGAGGACAAGCTTACCCACCCCTTAAATCCCCTCCCAAGAGGGGACTTTCTAACTTAAGATGTTTCACGTGAAACATCGTACCGCAAAAAAACAGGCTAGATACTAGCATCACTAAGATGGAAATTCAACTGAAAACCAACCTCTAACGAGGCAAAGCCTCAGACCGATACTTGTCCTCGTGCAAACGGGGAAACGAGTTTGGAACCACAGATTTCACAGATTATTATGAAGATGATTGCGGATTTTAGATTGCGGATTGCGGAATGAAAAAAATCCGAATTCCGAAATCCGAATTCCGAATTCCAAAATAAAGAACTTGGTATTTTTTATCTGCGTAATCTGTGAAATCTGTGGTTTCTGTTGTTATATTTAAAAACTTGACTCATTTGTGAAGATAAATCCCGGTTAAAGATTTTTTAAAGGAGTGTTCGTCATGTCTAAAAAGGAAAAACTCAGTCGCGGTCTACAATCTCTGCTCGGCGGTGTTATTGGGATAGAGGCAGAAGCAGGACAAGACGTAATTATGAGATTAAACCCAAAGGATATCCAGCCTAACGACTCACAGCCGCGCGACATCTTCGACGACGAGGAGATGAAGGGGCTCGTGGAATCAATAAAACAACACGGCATCTTACAACCCATTATCGTAAGACCATTAGCGCACGGATACATGTTAATCGCAGGCGAGCGCCGCTGGAGGGCGGCAAAACAACTTGGATTGAAAGAAATCCCTGCCATCGTTCGCGATACCGATGGACGGCACAGTCTGGAAATTGCACTAATAGAAAATATCCAAAGGGAAGACCTCAATCCCATCGAAAAGGCAAAAGGGTTCAAAGAATTGATTAATAAATTTGACCTCACCCAGGAACAGGTTGCAAAGGCTATGGGAAAAGAACGCAGTTCTGTAACCAATTATATCCG